>DULZ01000057.1 GCA_012840125.1 Clostridia bacterium
CTTCACTCCTTGGGTTTCTTTTTTGTGTCATTACTTGAAAGATTCTCCAATTTGGGGTGAAGTCCTTTTCTTTGTTATCCAGTACATTGATTTATAAGGACTAGCGTTTTTGCAAAAGGCTCATATAAGAATAATTCTCTACCGGTAGTCAATTTCCTGTAGTGTTTTACCGTACTAAAGGGAGGTGGCACAAAAAAATGTTGACCACCCGTATTGGATGTGCTATATTATGTTCAAAATCCATAAGGATTTACTCTTATCGAGAGTAGGTGGAGGGACTGGCCCAATGAAACCCGGCAACCACCCTTCATGAGGAAGGGAACGGTGCCAATTCCTGCGGATGTATGACAGTACATCTGACAGATGAGAGTAACAGCAATGCTTGTTTCTCTCTGTCGTTGTGCAGGGAGTTTTTTTGTGGGTAGGTGACGCATGCATATGATCAAAATCACTGATTTACGCAAAGTTTATTACACCGGCCATGGACAAGTTGTCGCTCTGGACGGCGTATCTCTCCACGTCAAGAAGGGGGAGATTTTCGGCATCATCGGTTTAAGCGGTGCCGGAAAGAGCACCCTCGTGCGATGCATTAACATGTTGGAGCGTCCTACCGGCGGTACAGTCGAAATAGACGGTGTAGACATGGGCGCTTTGCCTCCCAGCCGGTTAAGGGTGGCCCGGCGGGAGATAGGCATGATCTTCCAGCACTTCAACCTGCTCTGGTCCCGGACCGTTTATGGCAATGTGGCTTTTCCCCTGGAAATTGCCGGTTACCCGGAAGCGAAAATCAAAGATCGGGTGCTGGAACTCCTGGACTTAGTAGGTTTGTCAGATAAGGTTAATGCTTATCCCTCCCAGCTCAGCGGGGGGCAAAAGCAAAGAGTGGGTATTGCCAGGGCCCTGGCCAATAACCCCAAAGTGCTTCTCTGCGATGAAGCCACTTCGGCCCTGGATCCCCAGACCACCCAATCCATCCTCCAGCTGCTTAAAGACATTAACGAGAGATTCAATTTGACCATTGTTATTATCACCCATGAGATGAATGTCATCAAAGAGATCTGCGATACGGTAGCCGTCATTGAAAACGCCCGCATTGTGGAAACGGGCCCGGTAGTTGAGGTGTTCACCCGTCCCAGAACGGCCACCGCCCGTCGTTTTATTAATACGGTGATCAATATTGATGTGCCGGAAGCCGTGGTACTAAAGCAAAACAACGGTGGACGATTGGTCAGGATCACTTTCCTGGGCGAGGTGGCCGGCCAGCCGGTACTTTCCAACCTGGTGAGCGAGTATAACCTGAAAACCAATATCTTGTACGGCAACATCGACCACATCAAAGACCAGATCGTTGGTACTTTAACCGTACAACTCCTCGGTAACCCGGCGGATATCGAGAAGGGAATTGGTTACTTAAGAAGCTTGCACCTGGAAGTCGAGGTGATGTAGATGCCGTGGGAACAGATCATCCAACTGCTCGGCCGGGGTTTTTGGGAGACCCTCTACATGGTATCCGTGTCCACATTGGTTGCTTATATCTTCGGGATCCCCCTTGGGATTATTCTGGTGATCACCAGCCCGGGGCACATTACGGAAAACCGTTTCATTAACGCCGTTCTAGGTGTCATCGTGAATATTTTCCGTTCCATTCCTTTTATTATCCTGGCGGTTTTCCTCATTCCCTTTACGCGCTGGATCGTAGGTACTTTTATCGGCACCACGGCCATGATTATTCCCTTGTCCGTGGCGGCGATACCCTTTGTAGCCAGAATGGTGGAATCCTCATTAAAAGAGATACCCTGGGGGGTGATAGAGGCAGCCTTAGCGATGGGTGCCAGTCCTATGCAGATCATTCGCAAAGTGCTCATTCCCGAGTCCAAGCCTTCTTTGGTGTTAGGAGCTACCATCACAACCATCACTTTAATCGGGTACTCAGCCATGGCAGGTTTCGTAGGCGGGGGCGGTCTTGGGGATATTGCCTTGCGCTACGGTTTTTACCGGTATGAGACCGAGCTGATGTTCATCGTCATCATCGTTCTCATCCTGCTGGTTCAAGCGCTCCAGATGATTGGCGATTTGGTGGCGTCACGTCTGGACAAAAGATAAAGCCCAAAACCATAAATTAAGGGGAGGAGAAAAAATGAAAAACAAGAAAATTATTGCTTTAACCTTAATCATCGGCCTTGCTCTCTTTGCTGTCATCGGCTGCGGCGGCAACCAGGCCTCTTCCGGCGGCGGCCAAAGCAGCGACGTAGTCAAGCTGGTAGTAGGTGCTACCCCTGAACCCCATGCGGAAATCCTGACACAGGCCAAAGAATTGCTGAAAGCTAAGGGTATCGAACTGGAAATCAAGGAGTTCACCGACTACACGACTCCGAACATCGCCTTGTCCGATGGTTCGCTGGATGCTAATTTCTTCCAGCACGTACCCTATTTAGAGGAATTCTCCCAGCAAAACAACCTGGACTTAACCTGGACCACTGCCGTTCACTTCGAGCCCCTGGGCCTGTACTCCTATAAGATTAAAGACTTGTCCGAACTAAAAGACGGGGATCGCATCGCCGTGCCCAATGACACCACCAACGAAGCCCGGGCTCTCTGGCTCTTGCAGGACAACGGCATCATCACCCTCAAAGACGGGGTAGGATTAACGGCTACCGTAACTGACATCGTCGAATACAAGGTCAAGGTCGAAATCGTCGAGCTGGAAGCACCCCAATTGCCCCGGGCCCTGGAAGACGTAACGGCGGCCGTTATTAACGGCAACTACGCCATCGGCGCCGGCCTCAACCCCGCCAAGGACGCCCTGGTCATGGAAGATCCCAGTTCCATGGCTGCCGATACCTTTAAGAACGTGGTAGCGGTTCGCGTGGGCGACGAAAACAGGCCGGAAATCAAAGCCCTGGATGAAGTGCTGAATTCCCCTGAGATCAAGAAATTCATCGAAGACAAATACCAAGGGGCCGTAGTACCTGTATTCTAAGCAAAAACAGGTGGCAGCGCTAAGCTGCCACCTATTTTAATGCTTGAAATGCCGGCGGCCGGTAAAGGCCATGGCAATGCCGTGTTCTTGGCAAGCGGCAATGGATTCATGATCTTTGACGGAACCGCCCGGCTGGACGATGGCTTTGATGCCGCAGCGGGCCGCCAGGTCCACCGTATCGCGAAAGGGGAAAAAGGCGTCGGAAGCCAGCACGGCTCCCCTGGCTTGCTCCCCTGCTTGCTTCAAAGCGATTTCCGCGGCGCCAACCCGGTTCATCTGCCCGGCACCGATGCCTAAAGTCCGGCCGTCTTTGGCCACCACGATGGCATTGGACTTGACATGTTTAACCACCTGCCAGGCAAACCACAAGTCCGAAACAGCCTGCGGCTCGCCTGCCACCCACTGCCAGGCTTCAGGCGACACCGTTTCGTCATCCCTTTCCTGTACCAGGAAGCCGTTAAACACTTGTTTCACTTCCAGGTTCATGCCGCCGCCCATCCCCTCACAAACCACCAGGCGCAGTTTGGGTTTACTACGGAAAATTTCGACGGCTTCTTCGCTGAAGCCCGGGGCGATCACTCCTTCAAGGAAAATCCCTGTCATTTTCTCAGCTGTATCCTTGTCCACCGGGCGGTTGCAAGCCACCAGGCCGCCGAAAGCGGAAACCGGGTCTGCCGCCAGCGCTTTTTCATAAGCCGCCGCCAGGGTGTCGTCAATGGCTACCCCGCAGGGATTGGTATGTTTAATGATGGCCACCGCCGGCTGGGCGAACTCCTGCACCAAAGCCCAGGCGGCCTGTAAATCTACCAAATTATTAAAAGACAGCTCCAGCCCCTGCAGCTGCTTCACCCCGGCACCACCGCCTGCACCGTGCCGGTACCAGGCAGCCTTTTGATGGGGGTTTTCCCCATACCGGAGCTCTTGCACCAGTTCTCCCTCCAGCATAAACTCCCGCGGCAGGTCCCCGGGCTGGCTCCCATGCCGGGCAAAATAAGCGGCAATGGCGGCATCATAGAGAGCCGTATGCTGGAAGGCTTCCCGGGCCAGCTCCCGCCGCAGGGCCTCGGATACTGCCCCGTAGGATTTGAGCTGGGCCATGACCTCCCGGTACCTGTTGGGGTTCACGATAACCGTTACATACTGATGGTTCTTGGCAGCCGCCCTGATCAAGGTGGGACCGCCGATGTCAATGTTCTCCACGGCCTCCTCCCACCCGGCAGCGGGGTTTGCCACCGTTTCCCGGAACGGGTACAAGTTAACCACCACCAGGTCAATGGGGCTGATATGGTGTTCCGCGAGAACCTGCAAGTGAGCTTCCGTCCGGCGGGCCAGGATCCCTCCATGAATCTTGGGGTGCAGGGTTTTGACCCTTCCCTCCAGGATCTCCGGAAACCCGGTGACGGTACTGACCTCCGTTACCGGAATGCTGGCCCGGGACAAGAAAGCAGCCGTGCCGCCGGTGGAGATGATTTCAAAACCCAGTTGAATCAATTCCCTGGCAAAATCGACTATCCCCTCTTTGGCTGACACACTGATCAGCGCTCGCCGCATAGATGGCACCTCCTCTAGGATGGCCGTCCCGGCCCGGGGCCGGGACATACAGCCTCTGAGAAATGTTACCAGTTTATTGCTGAAGATGCAATAGTTTAGAATAATTGTTTTAACCCCATCAAAATCAACAGCAGCCCAGCCACCAGCGGGGCCCGGGTGCCCCAGGAAGTCTGATCCAAATAACCGGTCAACTGGTTGCCCGCCCAAAAGACCAGCCAGCTGATCAAAGCGGACAAGAACCCCATGAGAAGCCAGTTGATACCCAGAATGCCCGCACTGAACCCGCCGCCGATATTGTTCAAGGACAAAGCCGTGCCCAGCACCGTCGCTTCTTTGAAATCAATATGTTTAGAACGGTCCCGGTCCGCTTCCAGCGGGTTCGCCAGGATCTCCAGCATACCGGGTGACCGGCGGTGATGCTTTTCCCTCTTGGGCAAGTACGGTTCCAGCATCATCCATAGCCCGATTAACACCAGCAGTACCATGCTCACCAAGCGGGCCGACTTGCCCGGTAGCAAAGCAGCCAGCACCGTCCCCGAACGGGAGGCCAGGGCGGACACAGTAAACCCAATCAGGGCCATCCATAAATTAATACCGTGGGAGACCTTAATCCCCTGCACGGTATAAGCAATTCTCACCCCAATGGTATCCAGGTTGCTGGCCAGGGCAATGAACAAGGCATACAAGATTTCCATCCTGACAGCTCCTTTCCGCTTCCCTACCATGCCATTGTATTCGGCAGCAAACCTCCGGGTGCTGTCAAGACAGGTATCCCTTGACACGATTCCCCTCTTCTTTTTATAATGATATTAAGTTTACGTTAACGTAAAGGTGAGAGTTATGTCCCGAGGAGAAAAGAAAACATATACCATTTCCGAACTGGCCCACGAATTCGGCATCAGCACCCGCACCATTCGCTATTACGAAGAAGTCGGCTTGATTAATTCCCACCGGGAAAAAGATACTCTGCCCAGGACCTATACCAGCAGGGACAGGACCCGCTTAAAGCTGGCCTTGCGGGGTAAGCGCTTCGGGTTCTCCCTGGCGGAAATCAAGGAGATGCTGGACCTCTATGATGTGGATCCCACGGAAAAGGAACAGCTGCGCCGTGCCATTGAACTGGGCGATAAGCGTATTGCCGAAATAGATGAAATGATCCGGGAACTGGAGGAAACCAAACAAGAAATGCTGGAGTTCCGGCAAAAATTCCTGGAAATCTTGCGGGAAAAGGAGGAATGGGAAGCCAAGGATCAGAGCTGACAAAGTTGTCTATTCTTTTTTCCTATTTTCAGAATCTTCGCAAAAGGAGAGGTGGTCATGTTTAGTTTTCTGCTGACGGAAGAACAGCAAGCCCTGCAAAAAGAAGTGCATGATTTTGTCCAATCGGTGGACAAACAGTTAATCCTGGACATGGACGCGGACAAGGTACAGTACCCCAAGGAATTTCTCCAAGAAGCCGGGCGCCGGAACCTGCTGGGCCTTCGTTTCCCCAAGGAATACGGGGGCCGGGGTTTGGGTTGGACTTCAGAAGTGACGGCTTTGGAAGATATCGGCATGCTGGGATCCGCCCTGGCCTGCCTGTATTCCCTCCCTTCCATCGTAGGTGAAGCCATTTACAAGTTCGGCACTGAGGAGCAAAAACAAAAGTACCTGGCGGAAACCCTGGCCGGCAAGAAGTTTACCGCGGAAGGGCTCACGGAACCCCGGGGCGGTTCAGACTTTTTCGGCGCCACCACCACGGCACGCCGGGAAGGGGATTATTACATTCTCAACGGGCAAAAACGCTTCATCGTGGGAGCGGAAGGGGCCGACTACTTCTTTGTCTATGCCAAGACCAATCCGGAGGGATCTCCCAAGGACTCCCTCAGTGCCTTCATCGTGGACCGGGGCCCCGGGGTGGAAGTACACCACGTGTACGGCCTCATGGGCAGCCGGGGCGGCGGTACCGGCCGGCTCGTCTTCCGGGAGGCCAAGGTTCCCGCTTCCAACCTGGTGGGACAGGAAAACGGCGCCGGTGCCATCTTCTACCAAATGATGATACCGGAAAGGCTTACCAGCGCCGCCGGGGTGCTGGGCTTGGCCAAAGCAGCCCTGGACGTCGCCGTCAAGTACAGCACCAAGCGCAAAGCTTTCGGGCGCAAGATCAAAGATTTCCAAGCCGTCAGTTTCAAAATCGCCGAAAGCATTACCCAGTTGGATGCAGCCCGTGCTCTGGTCTATACCACAGCCCAAGCCATTGATAAGGGCGTACCGGCCGCCCTCCAGCGCAGGTTGGTGTCTCAAGCCAAGAAATTCGCCACCGAGACCGCCTGGCAGGTGGTAAACCATGCCATGCAAGTACTGGGCGGCATCGGTTATACCAACGTCTACCCCATTGAGCGCTACCTGAGAGATGCCCGCTTGCCGATGATCTGGACCGGTACCAATGAGATTATGAGCTTGATCATCCAGCACGAATACTTCAAAGAAGTGGCCGGTCCGGGAACCTTGAGCCGTGATGTGGAAATGGACGCTCCCGAGGCGGAAAACCTGGCGGAAAAAATCTATGAATAGGAGGCTTGAGACGATGAGGGAAACCATTGTGGCCGCTTTGGAACGGAATGCCATTAAATTCGGGGACCGGCCCGCTGTCACCTATCCGGCCGGCAGCATCACCCTAACCTGGGCGGAATTGTATCAAAAATCCGCTTCCCTGGCCCGGCACCTGCAGTCCCAGGGTATTCAGCCGGGCGATTCGGTGGCCCTGCTCATTCCCAACCGCCCATCCTTTGCCGTAGCTCTATTCGCCCTCTTCCAACTGGGAGCCAGGGTGGTGCCCATCAACGTGCGCCTGACACCCAATGAAATCAATTACATTCTCCAAGACAGCGATGCCGTCGCCCTCCTGTGCGATCCCGGCTTGCAGGAAACCGGCCGGCAGGCGGCACAGGGTTTAAACTTACGTCTTTTGGAAACCGTGGACCGGCTGGAAGAGGCGGCCGGTGCCGGGCCGGCTGCCCGGATGGAGCATGCCCTCAAGGCGGAGGACACGGCGGAAATCCTGTACACCTCCGGCACCACCGGCAAGCCGAAAGGCGTGGTCCTGTCCCACGGGGCGGTCCATGCCGTGGCTGCCATGTTCGCTTATGAAATGGAAATCCGGCCGGACAGCCGCATGCTAATTCTAATGCCCCTGACCCATTCGGCGCCCCTCAACCTGTGCTTGTTGGGTGCCACGTACGCCGGAGCGGTATCCGTACTGGGGGACTTCACGCCGCAAAACCTGGTTCAACTGGCCGCTCAAGAAAAAACCACCCATTTCTTCGGCGCACCGGTGGCTTTCTTGCTGGCGGCGCAGCTGCCTAATCTCACCGGTTTTGATTTGAGCAGCATGAAATACTGGATATACGGCGGAGCACCCATGTCCCGGGAAGCCGTCTTGAAAGTCAGGCAAATTCTACCGGGGCAGCTGGTCAGCGTCTACGGCTTAACGGAGGCAGGTCCCAACGGCGTAGCTTTATATCCCCATGAGCACGAACATAAAGCAGGCAGCATCGGCCGCTACGGCACCGTGAACAGCGTCTTAAGAGTGGTAGACGACCAGGGCCGGGACGTAGCCCCCGGGGAAGCCGGGGAAATCATCATCAAGTGCGCTTCCCTCATGGACGGTTATTACAAGAACCCTGAAGCCACCGCCGAAGCCTTGAAGGACGGCTGGCTTTATACCGGCGACGTGGCCAGGGTGGATGAAGACGGTTATTTGTGGATCCTGGACCGCAAGAAAGACATGATCATCAGCGGCGGGGTCAACATCTATCCCAAAGAAATTGAAGACGTGTTAACCATGCATCCCGGCATCGCCGATGCCGCCGTCATCGGCGTACCTCATCCCGAATGGGGCGAAACGGTGAAGGCAGTGCTGGTAGCCAAGGGTGCACCGCCCTCTCCGGAAGAGGTACAGGCATTCTGCGGCCAGTACCTAGCCAAATTCAAAATTCCCAAGATCATTGAATACGTGGAAATGATACCGCGCAATGCTTCCGGTAAGATTCTCAAACATATCCTCCGGGAGCAAGCCCGCCAAGCGGCCAATTAAAACTTAAGGCTACCCACTGATCCGGGTAGCCTCCCTTTATGCCAGCATGCCCAGTGCTTCCAGCCTGGTCCTCTGGTATTCAATTAACTTGGGGTCCGTCGCAGCCAATAATGCTACTGCCTTCTTGAGGCTCGGGTAAAACACCGGTTCGGCCAGGGCCGCTTCAATCATGATCGAAGCAAATTCCTCATACAGGGCGGGTTGGGCGGAAACGATTTGCGCGATGATTTCCGGGCCGCGCCAGTCCATGTTGCCGCTTTCGTCATTCATGGCCCAAATATGCCGTCGAATGGTTTCCCGGAAAAACTCCGGCTGCTGCCTCCCCCTGGCCCGGGCCAGGAAACCGAAGCACCTGACGGCTGCCTCGCCGGCGGTTTCCTCCGGGTGAAAGGTGGCCATAGTCAAGGACCGGCGCACCAGGTCAGGCGAGGCATCGAAGAGCTTTAGAATTTCATCGTACTCTTCCCGCTCCAGCAAAGCGAAAATCCTGCCTTTCTGCCCCCTGCGCAATGTTCCTCACCCCCGGCCTGGACATTCTTAACCGGCAACTCAGCCACCGGTCAACGGTAGGTAGGTTGTGATTATTCTCTACTCCCATTCGATAGTACCGGGCGGTTTGGGCGAAATATCATAAACGACCCGGTTCACCTGTTCCACTTCCCGGAGAATGCGGTTGGCAATCTTCTCCAGCACCTCCCAGGGCAGCTTGACAACATCGGCCGTCATGGCGTCCACGCTGTTCACTGCCCGCAGGATAATGGGATATGCGTAGGTCCGCCGGTTGTTTTTCATACCCACGCTCTTAATGGAGGGAAGCACGGCAAAGTACTGCCAGACCTCCCGGTCTAAACCCGCTTGCTTGATTTCTTCCCGGAAAATATAGTCAGCCTGCCGCAAAATATCCAGTTTTTCCTGGGTTATTTCACCGATGATGCGGACTCCCAGTCCCGGACCGGGGAAGGGCTGCCGCCAGACGATCTCCTCCGGCAAGCCTAGGGCCAGTCCCACCTGGCGGACCTCGTCTTTATACAGGTACTTTAACGGCTCCACCAGGGTAAAAGCCATATCCTCCGGCAGGCCGCCCACATTATGATGGCTTTTCACCGATACGACTCCGTCGCTGCCGCTTTCCACGATATCAGGGTAAATGGTTCCCTGGACCAAGAACCCAAAATTGCCCAATTTGCGAGCCTCATCTTCAAACACCCGGATGAATTCTTCCCCGATGATTTTCCTTTTTCTTTCCGGGTCCTCCACTCCCTGCAGTTTCTCCAAGAAGCGCCGGCGGGCATCAACGGTCACCAGGTTGATGCCAAAACCTTGCCGGAAGGTGTTCTCCACTTCTTCCGGTTCGCCCAAGCGCATCAGGCCATGGTTCACAAACATGCAGACCAGCTGGTCACCTATAGCTTTATGAACCAGCACTGCCGCTACGGCGGAATCGACCCCCCCGCTTAAAGCGCACAGGGCTTTTCCGTCACCAACGGTAGCGCGGATCTCAGCTACTTGTTCTTCAATATATGCATGTACATCAAGTTTCCTGTCTTTCCTCATCCCGTTCCTCCTTGATTACTGGTACATCTCAGGCTTTAAGATACACACGCTGGGCAGGTGGCGGTATTTTTCCGCATAGTCCAAGCCGTACCCGACCACAAAAGCATCAGGAATGACAAAACCGTTGTAATCCACTTGCACATCCACCTTGCGCCGCTCAGGCTTGTCCAACAGGGTGCAGACTTTAACACTCAATGGATGGCGCGCCTTGAGGTTTTCCACCAGGTATTTTAAGGTCAACCCGGTGTCCACAATATCCTCCACGATCAATACATGCTTGCCGGCAATGTTAGTCTCCAAGTCCTTTAAGATCATCACCGCACCGGATGACTGGGTAGCGTCGCCGTAGCTGGAAACCGCCATGAAATCCAGGGTAACCGGTATCGTGATGTGCCTTACCAGGTCGGCACAAAAAATGACCGCACCTTTCAAGATGCAGACGATTAATAGTTCCTGGCCTGCATAGTCTGCCGAGATCCTCCGGCCCAGCTCTTTCACTTTGGCTTCCAACTCTTCCCGGCTAATCAATATTGTCTCGATGTCGTTCAGCATGCCCACACACCCCTGTAAATAGTACCTGTGTTTTGCAAAATAGGTTAATAGACTTCGCTAATGAGGGGTGAAAAACCTGCCTGCCTTCAGTTTTTTTCATCTACTGAACCGGAGGGGTAAGCTCGATCTTGGCGTTATAGTCCCTTATTTCCACCACCATGTGCATGGTGTCACTGGGTTTCGCTTTCAAAACGGCGGAAACCTCACCCCTAACCAGTTCGCCGTTCCTTTTGACATAAAGAGTGTACTCAAAATCTCGCCAGTGCTTCTCCATAAAAGGGTGGTTGAGCTCCGGTTTTACCAATAGTATGTGTAGTTTTTGGCCGTCTATTTTCTTGGTGCCCCGGTAAGAAAACTCCAGCACTTCCGTAAAGTTAAAGCTGGCCAGGGGATTAATCTCCACCATAAACAATTCCTGGTCAAATACCTCGTTGCCGGAAATAGTCATCCATTTGCCCTGATCCCCTGACTTCAAGTAAGTGGTACCGTCGATATGATAAGCCTCGATCTCCGTACCCTCAATGGTGCCGCGCAAGAAAAAAGAATCCTGACCGGCCCTGGCTCCTTCCACATCGGAAATATATCGCTCATGCCCTTCGGCAAACAACCGTAAATCCACCGTATACCGGTAACTCTGCAATCCGGATAAACGTGCCAAAGTCCGCTGCAGCAAAGCCTCGGGCACTATTTTAATGTTCTTCTCCCAGTAAACATACCCACCGTAAGCAGCCAAGGCCCACAGCAACAAAAACAGCAAGGGCTTCCACCGGAGCTTGATGGTCATCCCTTTTCCCCCGTTTCCCCGATATCTAAAGCTATTTTACTGGGGGAAAAGCAGGAATATGACTCTCAGGTCACGGCCGGTACATGGCCAGTACATGTTCGGGCGGCATCGCAGCGGTAATGGAACCGCTGGCGGTACTCAGAATAAACCCCCCGCCCGGCTTGCCGACACGGACGGTCTCCGCCACTGCCTGCCTGATTTCTTCCACACTGCCGGTTTCCAAAAGGGCCGGATCCACGTTGCCCATGAGACAGAGCTGTTCCCCGTAATCGGCTTTGATTTGGGCCAGGTCCATCCCCGCCGCCGGCTCCAAGGAATGAACACCGGCAAAGCCCAACTCGGCTAAATGAGGCAAGATTAAACTGATGTTGCCGTCGCAATGTAAGAAAACCGGTCGTTGCCATTTTTGCAAGGCCTGCAGCAAGCGGCGATAAGCGGGCCAGAAAATGCTTGCCAGGGCTTTAGGTGAGCACAAGGGCCCTTGGGAGGAGGCCAGGTCATCCCCGATGATTAAGCCATGGGCGCCTCGCTTGAAGCACTCTTCCGCCAAACGACAGAGAAATTCGCCATAGCGTTCCACCAGGGTGCTGAGGAGCTGCGGCTTCGTCACCGTAGCCATGAGGAACTGGTTGAAATCCAAAAGACTGCCGGTACCTTGAAAAATCCCGTCCACCAAGGCGAAGACAAAGAAATCACTGTGTTGCACCCAGAGCTCGATTTCGTCAAAACCGAAAGCGTCTACCGGCGGGAAGGAGTAAAGTTCTCCTTGCTCCAGGGCGGCGATGGGTGGCTCCAGGGTAATCCAGTATCCCTGCTGCCGGGTGACTTTCCGGCCCCATCCATCCAGGTAGACACCCCCCGGCAGTTCCCTTGTCGCCGGGTGGGCGGGCATGACCGTCACCAAATCCATGGCCAGGATTTCCAAGACCTTTTTTTTCCGGGCAAATGCATCCAGTTCCGGTGCCGGGCACAGCCGGTCAATAAACTCAGGGGCAATGATTAATTCTCCCCTGGGTACAGGATCCACTTCCTGGTGATTGATGGCCTTGCGTACCCTTTCTATTCTGGTCACTGTTACTCCATCCTTTGCAGTTAAACTACAACACTAATGTAACATAATCCGGCGGACAATGCATTACTTACGGCCCCGGATCTCGCCGGCCATCTCCAAACCCAATCTGAAGGCTTTCAGGTTCAACTCTTCCGAACCGGCGGGAACCCTGTCCAGCAAGGCTGCTTCCAACAGCTGTGGGGAGAATACCCGGGTAAAAGCCATCAATGCGCCCAAAGCCACCATGTTAGCTACCAAAGCCTTCCCAATCCTCTCCGCTGCCGCTTTGGTCAGGGGCAGGGCTACTAAGTTGTCCTCTTGATCAGAGGGTTCCGTGACGAATTCTTGGTCGATCAATACCAGGGCATTGCTCCTTTTGGCTAACGGGGCATACTTGTCGTAGGCTTCCTGGGACATGGCCAGCAAGAGATCCGGCCTGACCACTTTAGGGTAATCAATCTCCCCGTCGCTGATGATAACTTCCGCCCGGGAAGCGCCGCCCCTGGCTTCCGGACCGTAAGTCTGGGTTTGGATCACATTCTTGCCCGCTTTAACCGCCCCTTCCGCTAGGATCAATCCGGCCAGTACCAGCCCCTGGCCGCCGCTGCCGCTTAACAAGAACTCCCACTGTTTCATGGCTCTCACCCCACCGGAATTATTCTTTTGCCGTCAATTTGGCGTACTCTGCCGCCAGTTCCGGTGCCTCGGCCTGGTGCAGGATCCCGGTGAGGAACTTCCCTTCCAGCTCCACGGGAGACATTTTGCCGGCCAGCCTTTGATTGACGGCATGCTCCTTTTGCCAGAGCAGCATTTTCCCGGGATCCGACGGTTTGTTTTGCTTGCCGTATACCACCGGACACTGGGTTATGGCTTCCACCAAACTAAATCCTTTATGCCGGATGGCTTTTTTGATCAAATCCGTCAGTTGGACCACATGGTAGGCGGTACCGCGGGCGACAAAAGTGGCACCGGCGCCTTGGGCCAAGGCAGCCAGGTCAAAACTGCGCTCTACCACACCGTAGGGAGCCGTGGTAGCCACTTTTCCCTGGGGGGTCAGGGGAGAAACCTGTCCCCCGGTCATACCGTAGATGCTGTTGTTAAAAATGACGGCGGTCAAGTCGATGTTCCGCCGGGCTGCATGAATCAAGTGGTTGCCCCCAATGGCCGCCGCGTCGCCGTCACCCATGAGCACCAAGACATGCAGGTGGGGCTTGGCCAGCTTAATACCGGTAGCGAAGGCCAAAGCCCGTCCGTGGGTCGTGTGGACCGTCTGGAAATCCAGGTAGCCGGAAGCACGGGATGAACAGCCGATCCCTGAAACCACCACCACCTCATTCTGGTCGAGATTTAATTCATGCACCGCCCTCACTAGCGCCCCGACCACAATCCCGTTGCCGCAGCCGGGACACCAGATGTGGGGCAACCGGTCCAGGCGGAAGTATTTCCTTAACTCTGGCTGCATTTATATTCCCCCTAACCCTGCCAGTATTTCCTCCGGGGCAAAGATTTCCCCGTTAACCTTGGTTAATCCCTCTACCCGGGCACTTCCCGCCAGTACCCGCTCCACCTCAAGCCTGAGCTGGCCGAGATTCAGCTCAGGCACCATCACCCGGCTCGCCTGCCGGGCCGCCCGGCGCAGCGCCTCCTCGGGAAAGGGCCACAAGGTTTGCAGGGTAAGCAAGCCGGCTTTCATCCCTTGCCGCCGGGCTTCCTTCACCGCCCGGTAGGCGGAGCGGCTGCTGATACCGTAACTGACCACCAGGATCTCGCAGTCATCCGTACAGAATCCCTTCGTTAAAGTGATCTCCTCCCTCGACTGATCAATTTTCCTGTGCAACCGCCGTAGGAGCCGGTCCACCACGGCCGGTTTCGTAGAAGGAAAGCCGGTCTCATCATGAAAGAGCCCGGTTACATGATAGCGGTACCCTGCCCCAAAAGGAGCCATGGGCGGGACCCCGTCCTCTTCCGGTAGATAGGGCTGGTATTCCTGCGGGGAGCAGGTGGGCCTTTTCCGTTCAACGATCTCTAGCCGGTCATCAGGAGGCAAGATTACCTTTTCCCGCATGTGCCCGGTAACTTCATCCATCAGCAAGATCACCGGCGTCCGGAATTTCTCACTGAAATTGACCGCTTGAATAGTGAGCCAATAAGCTTCCAGCACGGAACTGGGACAGAGCACGATGATGGGATGGTCCCCGTGGGTGCCCCACCTGGCCTGCATCACGTCGCCTTGCGCCGGGTGAGTGGGCAAACCGGTGCTGGGACCTGCCCGCTGCACATCGACGATGACGCAGGGGATTTCCGCCATGGCGCCGAAACCGATGCTTTCCTGCATCAAGGAAAAACCGGGCCCGCTGGTAGCCGTGATGGCTTTTACGCCGGCTAGGGAAGCTCCCAAAACGGCCGCCGCACCGGCGATTTCGTCTTCCATTTGAATGAACACGCCCCCATGGGCAGGCAGCAGCTTGGCCAGGGCCTCTGCGATTTCCGAAGAAGGGCTGATAGGATAGCCCGCATAAAACCGGACTCCCGCTTTCAGGGCTCCCAAAGCTACCGCTTCATTGCCCTGCAGCAACATGGCTGTACCACCTTGGTTCACTTAGCCTCCCCCCTCTCCACTTGGATGGCGAAATCGGGGCAGTGGAGCTCACAGTTGCGGCATTTAACACAGGCAATAGGATCATAAACGAAAGCCTTACCTTGCTTCAGTTTTAACACCCCTTGAGGGCACAGGAAAACGCAAATGCCACATCCCTTGCACCAGGCGGTATTGATCCGCACCGGGACTTCTTGTTGTTTCTCAGTTACCTGAACCATGACATCACTCCACATCAATGAGTTTGATTGCATGTTTCAAAACCGCCGCCAGCGAGTTGTTTCTTAAAGGTATTATACGATAATTAACTGAATATTCACAGAGTGATCAGGAAAATATTGCCTTGATACCAGGTTAGTGATGGCATATATCCGTTGTTTTTGTAGATTATTCCATTATACCAGGAGGAATCCCCGTTTTTATGTCGAAAATTAAAATTATTAGTAATTTTTTTGCATTGTTTTAATCCGGGTATGCAAGGCGCAGTATGCTCTGCCAGCAGGACGCCAAACCAAAGGTGCGGCGTGCTTTTTTTTGATTTGCCTTGATCTGCCGGGAGGCCCTCACTGGACCTGCGGCAAGAACTTTATTCAAATGAATATTTTCTCAACGTCTATACCGGTTAAAATACACCGGAAGGGGGTGATAGAACACCTTTGGAGACCCGTTCTCTCCGCTATTAATCTTTTATGTTTATTAAAGGTCATGGCAGGAGGATCAGCATGTTTAGGTTGACGAATTTAAGAATCTCCAAGCAGCTATTCTTAATCTCGGCTTTAGGTCTAGCCTGTTTAGCCGTGGTCGGGGTGTGGGGTATTGTTAGCTTGCGATTGATTAACGATCAAGCGAACATCATGTATACCCGCAACTTTACTAAGCTCCAGTTGGCCAATGAGGCCCTCAACACCTTGCAGGACATAGCCATCCTTGCGCCCCTTTACGCCACTACCCTGGACAGAGACTATTTCGACACCAACATGACCCAGCACCGGGCTACTTTTGAAGAGATCCTGGCCCGTTACGAAAACCTTATTGTCAACGATCAGGAAAAGGCCCTGTTTGAAGAGGCCAAACGGGCTTATACCGAATATATCAGGGAAGCCGTCACCATCGTATCAGCCACCACCACGGAAGATGCCACGGCTCTTGGCTATCAATTCCAGCCGAAAAGAATGAAAAGCGTGGAAGAATTCGAAAAACTGGTCGCGTACAACACCAGTCAAGCCCAGCAAAGGCAGCAATCCAACAGCGAGATTTATCTCCAAACACGCATCAAACTCATAGCGGTAGTCATCATTGGATTTGCCTTGACTTGCCTGGCTAACTTGTGGCAAGCCAGGCTCATGCGGCGACGGCTTGGTTTCTTGTCCCATGGGGCGGAGCAGGTAGCCTCAGGGGATTTGACCGGCAAAACCATCGAAGCCGGGGGTAGAGATGAAATATCCCAAGTAGCTGAAGCCTTTAATCAAATGTCCGCTAACCTGAAAACACTGATATCCCAAATCCAAAACGCTGCTGAAGAACTGGCCGGTGCCGTGGAGCAAATGAGCGCTTCCACGGAACAGACTTCCCACTCTATCACCCAAATGGCCACAGCTGCTCAAGAGCTGCTGACCGGAGCCCAAAGGCAAAAGCACGAGGTGCAGGAGACTAGCGCCGCCGTTCAGGAGTTCTCCGCCAGCATTGAGGAGATCAGTGCTACCATGCAGCAGTTGGCCTCCAGCGCGGAAGAAAACGCCGCCCAAGCGGAACAGGGTCGCACCGTGATGGAACAGGCAGCTTTAGAAATGGACCGTATCATTCACGCTACAAAGGAGATTGCCCAAATCATTGAAGAGTTAGGCAATAGATCCGAGGCTATAGGCAAAATCGTGGATCTCATTGGCGGCATTGCCGACCAGACCAACTTGCTGGCTTTGAATGCCGCGATTGAAGCGGCCCGGGCCGGTGAACAGGGTAAGGGATTTGCCGTGGTGGCTGAAGAAGTAAGAAAACTGGCAGAACAGTCCCAAACCGCTGCCCGGGAAATCAGCCAGCTGATCCGGCAAATACAGGCTGACACCCACCGGGCGGTAACCGCCATGAACAATAACATGTCCATCGTCACGACGGGCAGCGAGGTGATTATCTCCGGAGCCCGGATTTTCCAAGAAATAGGAGAGGTTGTGGAAGAAGCCGCCCAGCAACTCCAGCAAGTAGCCGGCAGCATTGAGGAGCTATCCAAAGGAGCCGAAGCAATCTGGCGTGCCACTCATATTATCGGTGAGGTGGCGACTCAAGTGGAAGATGCCGCCGGTGAAATGTCTGCCACCACTCAAGAACAAGCCGCCGCCATCCAAGAAATTGCGGCCTCTGCCGCATCCCTCACCGGCTTGGGAGAGCAGCTACAAAAATTAACCGGCCAATTCCGCCTCGCCCCTGAGTATAAATAAAAAAACAGTTTCCGGCAAAGCAGAGCTTTCCGGAAACTGTTTTTTGTCCTCTGGCCCACTACATGCCCATGCCACCGGGAGGCATACCGGGTACCGGGTCAGGCTCCTCTTCGGGAATGTCAGCCACCAGGGCCTCCGTGGTGAGCACCATGGCTGCAATGCTGGCGGCATTTTGCAAAGCGGACCTGGTGACTTTAGCCGGGTCCACGATACCGGCGGCAATCATGTCCGTATACTGTTCGCTTATGACATCGTAGCCAATCCCCTTAGGTGATGCCTTCACCTTTTCGGCCACGATGGACCCTTCCGCACCGGCATTCACGGCAATCTGGCGCACCGGTTCTTCCAGGGCCCGCTTGACAATTTCCACCCCGGTTTTTTCATCACCGCTGCACTCAATCTTATCCAGTGCCTCGGCGATGTCAATCAGAGCGGTACCGCCGCCGGCCACAATTCCTTCCTCCACCGCAGCTCTGGTAGCTGCCAGGGCATCTTCAATGCGCAGCTTCTTCTCTTTCATTTCCGTTTCAGTGGCAGCTCCGACTTGGATTACCGCCACGCCACCGGCCAGTTTGGCCAGCCTTTCCTGCAGTTTTTCCCGGTCAAATTCGGAAGTGGACTGTTCGTATTCGTGCTTAATCTGGGCTACCCGTTTTTCGATCTCAGCCGGGCTGCCTTTACCGTCCACAATCACGGTTTCATCTTTGCTTACCCGGACCTGGCGGGCTTGACCCAGCATATCCAAAGTGGTGTTTTCCAGCTTCAAGCCTACATCCTCGGAAATGACCCGGCCGCCGGTGAGAATCGCAATATCCTGCAGCATTGCTTTCCGGCGGTCTCCGTAACCAGGGGCTTTCACCGCGGCACAGGTAAAGGTACCGCGAATCTTGTTCACCACCAGGGTGGCCAGGGCCTCTCCTTCCAGATCCTCGGCAATAATCAATAAGGGCTTACCGGTTTGGACAACCTTTTCGAGGACCGGCAGCAGATCATGGATGGAGGAGACTTTCTTTTCCGTAATCAAAATCCATGGCTCGTTCAGCACGGCCTCCATCTTGTCCATATCAGTGACCATGTAGGGAGATATGTAACCCCGGTCAAACTGCATGCCCTCCACCACTTCCATGGTAGTGCCAATACCTTGGGATTCTTCGACGGTGATCACCCCGTCCTTGCCCACGGTTTCCATGGCGTCGGCGATCAGCCTGCCGATTTCCGCATCATTGGCGGAAATAGAAGCTACTTGGGCGATGGCTTCTTTGCTCTCCACCGGCCTGCTGATTTTCTTCAGCTCCTCCGTCGCCGCGGCCACGGCTTTTTCGATACCTTTTTTCAACAGCATGGGGTTGGCTCCTGCCGCCACATTCCGCAAGCCTTCCCGGATCATCGCCTGGGCCAGCACGGTAGCGGTGGTGGTTCCGTCCCCGGCCACGTCATTGGTCTTAGTGGCCACTTCCTTCACCAACTGGGCACCCATGTTTTCCAATGGGTCCTTAAACTCGATTTCCCGGGCAATGGAAACCCCGTCATTGGTAATGGTCGGGGAACCGAACTTCTTCTCCAAAACCACATTGCGCCCTTTAGGTCCAAGAGTGACCTTAACTGCATCCGCTAGGGCATTAACACCTCTTTCCAAGGCATGACGGGCTTCCGTATCAAACACTACTTGTTTGGCCAATGATTATCCCTCCACTAGACTTATTTCACCACAGCCAGGATATCTCTTTCGCTCATGATCAAATACTCTTCGCCGTCTATTTTTACTTCAGTACCGGCGTACCTAGCAAAAATGACCGTATCGCCCACCGCAACTTCTACCGGGATCTTTTCCCCGTTCTCGGATACCCGGCCGTTCCCCACGGCCTTCACGATACCCTTCTGCGGCTTTTCCTTGGCGGTATCAGGTAAAACGATCCCACCTTTGGTCTTTTCTTCTGCTTCCACCACTTGGATGACCACCCGGTCGCCCAGAGGTTGAATGTTCATACTACTACCTCCTCTGACCTTTAGTTATGCTGTTAGCACTCATTGATACTGAGTGCTAATATACACTTATTATGATAGGTACAGTTTATCCATATGGCAAATGGCTGTCTCCGCCATAATGTACAAATATTACTCATTTCCTCTGTATTTCTCTCAATTACTTCATTTTTCTATTTCATCCGTCCGGTTCAGCAAAAATATTTCACATCAGGCTGCACTTCAAGCAGGGGTGAAGAAGTAAAATGCCGCACTTAACTTTATTTCCATTTCCGCCCATCAATATACCTGCTGCTGGTAATAACAGTAACATACACCGGTTCCGGCACATAGGATGAACGAAAGAGAGGTGGTCCCGTTGCCATACGGTCTTGCCCTTAGCGGCGGCTCCTTAAGGGGAGCAGCCCATATCGGCGTTTTGGAAGTGCTGCACGAGGAAAAAGCAGTGCCGGGCAGCCTGGCCGGCACCAGCGCCGGCAGCATTGTCGGCAGCCTGTATGCTGCCGGCATGACACCGAAGGAGATCGGCGCCATCTTCCGGGAACTGTATCAAACAGCCTACCGGCCCCAGGAACACATCATTCAACCCCTTGCGATCCATCCCTTAAAGACCAAGCACATCGCCCGGCTGCCCTTACCCAAAGGACTGCTCAACGCCGATTTTATTGAGATATTCCTGCAGCAGTACATAGGCAGGGCAACTTTTGAAAACCTGGTGAAGCCCTTAGCCATCACCGCCGCTGACCTTCAAACCGGCGAACTGGTGGTTTTCACTGCCGAACAGCTCATCCCGCCCAAACCCTGGCCGAAGCGGACGGTTTTTGTTCCCCGGGTGCCGGTAGCCGAGGCTGCCCGGGCCAGTTCCTCCATTCCTGGCATTTTTACCCCCAAAACCATCGGTACCAGGACCCTGGTCGACGGGGGACTGGTGGACAATGTCCCCGCCGACATCTTGCATTTCCTAGGGGCCGAAACCATCATCGCCGTGGACCTGGGCTTTGGGGTTCATGAAGAAGAGCCTTTAACCAACCTCCTGGAGATCCTGCTGCAAACTCACGATATTTCCGGCCAGCGCATCGCGGACCTGGTGACGGAAAAATACGCCCACCTGGTGCTGCGGCCCCAGACGGGCAGTGCCGGTTTGCTGGACTTTCATAAAATACCTGCCTTCATCGAAAAAGGCCGCCAAGCAGCACGAGCTAACTTAGCGGCCATCAAAAGGATGGTCAATCCTTAAGGCTTTCTATTCTGTTCACAATGGCGCGAATGCGCAGCGCTTCTTCCCAGTCCACGGGGACGAATTCCCCGTTTTTCTTCATGAGGGGCTTCCGCACCGGATGAGAGCTGTACACCAATTCCAGTCCTAAACGACCCTTCAGGCACAGGGGACGTCCCGCCCCGCCGGTCCTGGCTTGAACACCGATGATCTCGCTGCCTTTCTTGACCAAATCGAATTTGCAGCCGAAATCACAGAAAGTGCAGGTAACTTCGTGCTTGGTGACTTCCCAGGCCCGGGCTTTGCCGGCCAGCTCCTTGGGCATTAAAGCCCCCACCGGGCAAACCGAGACACAGTTGTGGCAGTAGACGCAATCGGACTCCGCCAGGCTTACATCGAAAGCCGGCGTAACTTTAGTGTTAAAGCCGCGCCCGGCGAAATCCAGGATATGCATTCCCTTGATTTCACTGCAAGCCCTAATACACCTACCGCACAGGATGCATTTGTTATTATCCCGGATGATATACGGGTTGGAGTCGTCGATCTCGTAGTCGTGCCTTTCCCCGTCAAAACCGGACCCGGCCACTTCGTACTCATAGGCATAATCCTGCAAGCGGCAGTCGCCGCACTTATCACAGGTCAGGCAGTCGAGGGGATGGTTGGCCAGGATAAGCTCCAGGATCATTTTCCGGGCCTCGATGACTTCCGGCGCATGGGTCTCCACCACCATGTTCGGGGCGACCTGAGTGACACAAGCTGCCACCAGGTTTCTGGCCCCTTCTACCTTGACTACGCATAAGCGGCATGCACCAAAATCCGATAAAGCCGGGTGATGGCACAAGGTGGGGATCTCGATGCCTGCTTGCCGGGCTGCTTCCAGAAGGGTCGTGCCCGACTCTACTTCCATGGGCCGCCCGTTTAAGGTAAATTTGATTTTGGCCATCGGTAACCCTCCTTCTAGCCTTTATACACGGCCCCGAACCGGCATACTTCGTAACAAGTGTTACACTTGGTGCACTTATCCACATCGATGACATGCACTTCTTTCAACTGGCCGCTGATAGCGCCGGAGGGGCACTTCTTGGCGCAGCGACCGCAGCCGGTGCATTTCTCCGGATCAATGCGGTACAGGATGAGATCCTTACAAGCTCCTGCCGGGCAGCGCTTTTCCTTAATATGGGCCTCATATTCATGCCGGAAATAGCGCAAGGTTGTCAACACCGGGTTCGGAGCCGTCTGCCCTAACCCGCACAGGGAAGTAGCTTTGATGATTTTCCCGAGTTTTTCCAGCTTCTCCAGGTCTTCTTCGGTCCCCTTGCCTTCCACGATGCGGGTGAGGATTTCCAGCATCCGCTTGGTACCTTCCCGGCAGGGGGTACACTTACCGCAGGATTCAGCTTGGGTAAAGCGGAGGAAGAACCGGGCCACGTCCACCATACAGGTGGTCTCATCCATTACCACCAGGCCGCCCGAACCCATCATGGCCCCGGCTTGGGTCAGGGAATCATAGTCGATGGGCAGGTCCAGGTGATCTTTGGTCAAGCAGCCACCGGAAGGACCGCCGATCTGGACTGCCTTGAATTCCTTGTCCCCCTGGATGCCGCCGCCGATGTCAAAAATGATCTCCCGCATGGTAATGCCCATGGGCACTTCCGCCAAACCGGTGTTTTTCAGTTTGCCGGTGAGAGCAAACACTTTAGTTCCCTTACTCTTTTCAGTACCGATGGAACTGTACCATTGGGCCCCGTTGCGCAGGATATGAGGTACATTGGCGAAAGTTTCCACGTTGTTAATGTTGGTGGGCTTGCCCCATAAGCCCTTCTGGGCAGGGAAAGGCGGGCGAACTCTAGGCATGCCCCTCTTACCTTCAATGGAAGCAAGGAGAGCCGTTTCTTCACCGCAAACAAACGCCCCGGCACCGGCCTTAATTTTCAAGTGGAAATTAAAACCGGAACCTAGAATATTGTCGCCTAGGAATCCTCTTTCTTCGGCCTGTTCAATGGCAATCGCCAGCCGCTTGGTGGCTAACGGGTACTCAGCCCGGACATAAACATAACCTTCATCGGCCCCGATGGCATAGGCCGCAATCAGCATCCCCTCGATGACCGCATGGGGATCCCCTTCCAGGATGCTCCGGTCCATGAAGGCACCCGGGTCTCCTTCGTCGGCGTTGCAGACCACATACTTCTTATCGCCCTCGGCTTTGTAGGCAAACTCCCACTTCAAGCCCGTGGGGAAACCTGCGCCGCCGCGGCCCCTCAAGCCCGATTGCTTGACCTCTTCAATGATCTCCATGGGCTTCATGGTCAAGGCCCTCTTAAAGCCCTCGTATCCGTTGGTGCCGAGATAGTCGTCGATGCTCTCAGGGTTGATGTGCCCGCACCGCTGCAGCACGATCCGCTTTTGCTTGTTGTAGAAAGTAATATCGTTATAATGTTTAATCTTTTCCTTGCTGCCCGGATCTGTGTACAAGAGTCTTTCGACGATCTGACCGTTCACCAGGTGGCTTTCCACGACTTCTTCCACATCTTCAGCATCCACCCGGCAATAAAAAACACCTTCCGGCTCCACGATCATGATGGGACCCTGCTCGCAGAAACCGTGGCAGCCTGTAGTCACAATACTATAATCATGCACAAGTCCTCGTTTTTCCAATTCTTCCGTCAACTTGGCAGTTAATTTGCGGGACCCGGACGAGACACAGCCGGTACCGGTACAAATTAAAATCCGCTTCATCTCCCCACCCCCTACTCGTATTTTGCCAGAATATCGGCAATGGCGTTTTTCGTCAAACGGCCATGGGTATCGTCATCAATCATGATCACCGGGGCCAGGCCACAAGCTCCAAGGCAGGCCACGGATTCCAGGGTAAACCGCAAATCCTCGGTGGTTTCCCCGTCTTTAATGCCCAGCTGCTCTTGGATCTCAGCCAGGATTTCTCCCCCGCCGCGCACGTAGCAAGCCGTACCCTGGCAGACCCTGATGGTATGGCGCCCCCTCGGCGTCAAGTTAAACTGGGCATAAAAAGTAACCACCCCATAAACCTGGCTGATGGGGAGTTTCAGTTCTGCCGCAATCTTCTCCAAGACTTCCCGCGGCAGGTACCCATAGATATCTTGTGCTGCTTGCAATACAGGAATTAAGGCTCCCTGCTGCCCCCGGTATTTAGCAAAAACTTCTTGCAATTTTTGATCTTTTTCCGTCATTTCCGGCGTGTTGCAACAACACTTGCTCACGGCTCTCCCTCCTCCTTACTTACCTTCATCGATAATAAATAATCCAGGGAAAAGTTAATCCTGAATTAATTTAGACAAAAAATGTGTGTTTCCTGCTGGTATTGCAAGCTTTAAGCAATATTCTGCCGGGCAAATTTTAATTATCCACAGAATTCAGACTGCACCCACCCTATTATAAACACTTTTATCCACATTATCCACAAGAAATATTCCACAAAACAGCCGTTCTGTGGATAATTTTCATCTCTTGGCCAGTGCTTGCTCCAAGGGCAAATAAGGGACCGCATTCAAATCCAGCCCGGCGAAATCACCGGCCAGGTAGCGGTAATAAGCGGCACAGGCAATCATGGCCGCATTATCGGTGCAGTAAATAGGACTTGGCCACCTAACCTCTATACCGTGGGGCTCGGCGGCGGCAAGGAGCTTCTGCCGCAAGTACCCGTTGGCCGCCACCCCACCCGCCAGGGTGATGACCGGCAGTTTATACTTGAGGGCGGCCTGCACCGCCTTCCCCACCAGCACTTCCACCACGGCTGCCTGGAAACTGGCGCATACATCCGGGACAGAAATCTCTTCTCCCCGCTGGCGAGCGTTGTGCAGGTAATTCAGCACCGCCGATTTCAGCCCGCTGAAGCTGAAATCCAGGCTCCCTTCCTCCAGCCAAGCCCTTGGAAAAGCTACGGCAGCCGGGTTCCCGGCCATGGCCGCCTTTTCAACGGCGGGCCCCCCCGGATAACCTAGGCCCAGGGCCCTGGCAATTTTGTCAAAGGCTTCCCCGGCGGCATCATCCAAAGTAGCCCCCAGAACCTCAATTTCCTCATGGGACTGCCAGCGGACCAGGCTGGTATGACCGCCTGACACCACCAGGCACAAAGCCGGCAGTTCCAGGTCCGGGTGCTCCAGCAAATTGGCGTAAATATGCCCCAACAGGTGATGCACCCCGATCAAGGGTTTCTTAATGGCAAATGCCATGGCCTTAGCCTGGGCCACCCCCACCAGCAGGGATCCTACCAGACCGGGCCCGTAAGTAACCGCTACCGCATCCAGGTCTTTAAGATTAATCCCGGCCTCTGTTAAGGCTTGATCCACCACCGGGATGATCTGCTCCATGTGCTGGCGGGAAGCTATTTCAGGCACCACGCCGCCGAACCGCTGGTGGACTTGGATCTGGGAAGAAATGACGTTGGATAAAACCCGGCGCCCGCCCTGCAATACCGCTGCCGACGTTTCGTCGCAGCTGGTTTCAATGGCTAGAATCAGAGTTTCGTCGGTCAATTCGTCTTCAACTCCCGGCAAAGCTAATCATTTCTCAAAATCCAGCAAATGCTTCCACATAATGATGGCATCTTCTTTAGTATCGGTATAATACCCTTTGCGGATGCCGGCAGGGACAAACCCGACCCGGCGATAAAGACGCTGGGCCACATGATTGGATGGGCGCACCTCCAACGTAATCTTGTCCGCTCCCAGGGCTGCGGCCCGTGCCATCAGTTCTTCCAAGAGCACCCTGCCTAAAGCCCGTCCCCGGTAGTCTGGGTGGACGGCAATGGTAGTAACGTGGGCCTCGTCGATGATGAGCCACATGCCCATATACCCCAGCACTTTGTCCCCCAGCAGGCAAACGTAATAATAAGCGAATTGGTTGTCGCTTAACTCCCTCAAATAGGAATTGCGGGACCAGGGGGTGGGAAAGGACACCTGCTCGATGGCCAGCACCTGGTCCAGGTGTTCCTCGGCCATGGGCACAATCATTAATTCATCTTTAAGGGGATGCGCTAACGGTTCTTTTGCTGCCATTTTGCTTCCGCCTCCGAAGTACGAATATAGAAAGGTTTTGCCGTGACTAGATCCGCAACCTGACCGTTTCTTAACTTCTTGATGCCAAGCCAGCCCAGTACCGCCGCCCTGGGCATGGAAGCAAAGACGGTCGCCACCTGCGCCCGGCTGCCCAGCTGTTCTTGGAAAAAGGCGCCAAATACCGGCACCCCGTCGCCTAAGAACATGACCGGCTCTGGCAACGGCAGCAAACGAGCCACCAGTTCCGCCGGAGCCAAAGCCGCATAAGGCATGACCATTTCCAAATCCTCACCGGCGTCCCGGTAGACGGCAGTGTAGACTTCATTCCGCCTGGCGTTTAACACCGGGCAGATCAGGTACGGGTAACCTTTCACATTATAGGCCAGGCTGTCCAGGGTGGAAACGGTGATCAGCGGCTTATGGCCGGCAAAAGCCAATCCCTTGGCGGTGGCCATGCCGATCCGCAACCCGGTGAAAGAACCGGGTCCGCCGGACACCACAATCCCGTCCAAATCCTCCAAAGCCAGTTCCGCTTCTTCCAGGAGTCTCGCCAGCACCGGCATCAAACGCTGGGAATGGGTTTTTCCGTTGTTCAGGATGGCTTCCGCAATAACGGCATCTTCCGCCACGACAGCCACCCCCGCCACATTGGTGGCACTTTCAATGGCTAGCACTCGCAATCCTTGCTCAACTCCTCCAGCAGGCGGCGATACTCCCCCGGCGCCGCATCGAATATGATTTTACGCCATCCTGCTTCGGTGGGAATTTTAATTATTTTAACATACAAATAATCGCCGGGTAACCACTGGGCAATGTTTTCCGCCCATTCTACCGCCGTAACGCCGTCACCGTGGAAATACTCGTCCAAGCCGAGTTCTTCTATCTCCCGCGGGTCCTCCAGCCGGTAAGCGTCAATATGATATAAAGGACAGCGAGCACCGTCATACTCATGGATAATGGTAAAAGTAGGGCTCGTTACCTGGGCCGTGACTCCCAAACCGGCGGCTAATCCCTGCACAAAAGTGGTTTTACCGGCTCCCAGTTCACCACTCACCACCAGGACATCCCCGGGCCGGAGCAGCTGCCCCAGCCGCCGTCCCAAGTCTTGTGTTTCCAGGGAGCTTTTCGTAATGACCTCCATACTCACTTCACGTCCTCATGATCCTTCCTGACTATTATTCCCATCAAAATCTCCCGGCAACCCGTTTTCTTTGCCGCCATAAGCCATCTGGTAGGCTTGGGACAAATCCCGCCACCACTGCCGCTGCGCTAAAACCCGGTCCAACCCCGTTTGCCGCAGGATATAAGCCGGGTGGAAAGTCGGCATCACGGGTATTCCTTGATATTCCAGCCACTTGCCTCGCACTTCTTTGATGGAGGTGAGCTCCGGGAAAAAGAACTGCACCGCCACCCGGCCCAAACAGACAATGGTTTTAGGTTTCAGGAGCTTGAGCTCCGCCCGCAAGAACCGGCTGCAAGGCTGCACTTCCGCCAGGGTCGGGGTCCGATTATTGGCCGGCCGGCATTTAATCACATTGGTGATGTAAATCTCCTGCCGCTGCAAATCCAGCTTGTGCAGGGCCAAAGTCAACAGGGCCCCGGAAATACCTGTAAAAGGCACACCGATCCGGTCTTCATCAAAGCCCGGTCCCTCCCCCACCAGCACTAAAGGACTGGTGCGGTTGCCCGTTCCCGGTACCCGCTGGGTGCTGGCCTGGGTATCCTGCCCGAAAGGACAGCTTTTACAGGACAAGACTTCCCGCAGCAGGGCGGACCAGTAGGCCTCTTTCTTAATGGAGTTTAAGGCCTGCTGCACATCCTCCCTTCGATAGCCGTCAGCCACCATCCTGTTCTCCATGGACCTTAAGAGCTCGGGTAACCAGCCGCTCATGGGCAACCCTCCGGGGCTCGCCAGGCTTCTTTCCCATTAACCAAGACCATCTTGACCCGGGACTTGACCTCCAGGATAGAACCATCAACCACGATCAAGTCAGCGTCTTTGCCGGGCGCCAGACTCCCCACCCGGTGCTCAATGCCCAGGATCTCCGCCGCATGGACGGTGATCGCTTTAAGGGCTTCTCTTTCCTCCATCCCTTCCCGCACCGCCAGGGCAGCACACAGGGACAAATACTGGACCGGCACTTCCGGGTGATCGGTACAAATGGCCACCTTTACCCCCGCCTGGGACAATAACGACGGCGTCTTAAAAGTCCGCTCCTTCAGCTCCACCTTGGCCCGGCTGGTTAAACTGGGCCCCACCACCGCCGGCACCCCGGCGGCCCGCAGTTCGTCAACGATCAAGTGCCCTTCCGTGCAGTGTTCGATAACCAGGGGTACCTGGAATTCTTTGGCCAGGCGCAGGGCGGTCATGATATCGTCGGCCCGGTGGGCATGAGCTCTCAAGGGGATTTCCTGCTGCAGGACCAGGGCCAGTTGCTCCAGCCCGTAATCCACTTCCACCGGGGTACCGGCGGCCCCGGCCTTTTTCTGCAGGTATGCCCTGGCTTGAGCCAGCTTCTGTCTCAACATGGCCGCCACCGCCATACGGGTCACCGGCATCTTTTTCTGCTCCCCGTAAACCCTTTTCGGGTTTTCCCCAAAAGCCACTTTCATGCCGGTAATCTCCTTGACGATCATGTGATCCACCACGGACCCGAAAGTCTTGACAGCCGTGCAGGCTCCCCCGATCACGTTGGCGCTGCCCGGGCACACGCCCACACAGGTGACGCCTCCCGCCAGGGCATCCTGAAATCCCCGGTCAAATGGATTGATCCCGTCAACGGCTCTCAATTCCGGGGTCAAGGGGTTGCTGGTTTCATTAGCGTCGTTTCCTTCAATCCGGTAAATCTCCTCGTAAATCCCCAGGTGGCAGTGGGCATCGATGAGCCCCGGCATGATGGTTTGCCCCCGGACATCAATGACCTCCGTCCCGTCAGGGATGGCGATGCGGTCCCCCACCGCAAGGATTTTATCTTCCCGGACCAGAACGGTACCCCGTTCGTAGTCTTGGCCGCTCATGGTCAGAATGCGCCCGTTCGTCAAGGCCAGCATCTCATATCACCTACTTCGGGTCAATGACCCCGCTCATTCTGGTAATCTGTATTCCCTTTGCCTCCAGGGCGGCAATGATGCCGTTAATCCCGATGGAATCGCTGGCCATATGGCCCGCCACCACCACGTTACCAATGTTCTGCTCCCGCACCCCTTTAAGGACGTTCTCCGGCATATGCATGACGACCAAAGTACCCACACCGGCTTCAAAATATGCTTTGGCGACGGCTTCACCGCCACCGGTGCCGCCGGCCATGGTCACCCACACCTTACCGGCGTAGCTGTCCTCGGTGCCAACCCGGATCACAGGTCCGGCGGGCACCTTCGCGTATTCCGGGAGCTTCCTCAAAGCGGCCAGCACATCCTTCAGCTTGGCCAGGGGATTTCCCGCCAGGCAGTGATCCAAATGGGCCTGTACGGTGTTTTCCGCAATCACATCGGCAGGGGTATGGATACAAATAAAAGTCATATCCAGCACCCGGGCCGCCGACACCGCCCGGTCAAAATTGCTCACATGACCATGGCGCTCCACTTCCCCTTGCCTTTCCGCCAGGACTTTCTGGGCTTTATTTACCGGCACTCCCGCTTGTACCATCCGCTGGATCTGGTTATCCATAACTTTGTATAGATTAACCATGGGGCTGCCGCCTTTGGGATGGTGAGTAATCACCGCGTCATACCCCAGCTGCTTGGCAATGAGGATCTCGGCCGCCTCCATGTCCACCCCGAACATAGCTTTCTTAATAGGCCTGCCGCTGTCATAGATGATACCTGAATCCTCCGGTATCTCCGCCAGGCCTGCTGCTGCCAGGGCCGCTGCCATAATCTCTTCCGCCGTTAACAACATGATCTCTCCCATCTATTTCATGATCAACAACAAATTCTGCTTAAAGGGCCGGATTCCTGTCTATAACCGATTTAATTCTCCTGGCCTCTTCCACAAAGGCATCAAACAGCTGTTTCTGCTCCTGGTGGGTTTCCCACAACCGTTCCGGGTGCCACTGCACTCCCACCGCGAAACCCGTTTCCCGTTCCACCCCTTCGATGACGCCATCCGCTGCCCAGGCGACGGCTCTGAGACTTCGCCCCAAGGCCTTGATGCCTTGATGGTGAAAGCTGTTGACCCGGATTTCCGCTGCCGCCAGGATTTCCCGGAGCAAGGACGAGGTTTCCACAGCTACCCTATGGGTGGCCCAATTCTTCGGCGCCTTTTGCTGGTGCTCCAAACTGGCGGGATACTGCACCCGCAAATCCTGAAACAAAGTGCCTCCCAAAGCCACATTCAGCACCTGCAGTCCCCGGCAAATGCCCAGCACGGGTTTGTGGGCGGCCAAAAACAGCTTGCACAATTCCAGTTCAAAGATATCTCTTTGGGGGCAGACTGTTCCCAGGCCCCGCAGGGGCTCCTCCCCGAAGAAGGACGGGTCCAGGTCCCCGCCGCCGGACAACAGCAGTCCATCCAGCATCTCCCCGTAGGCATTGATTACTTGCCGGTCCAGGGTGACGGGCAGGAGCACCGGCAGCCCCCCCGCCGCCATCAGGGCTTCCCCGTAATAACGGGTTACCGATACCAGTTCGTCCTCCTGCTGGCAAGTGACCCCAATCAAAGGTTTCATGGCCCTCCCCCTCCCGCTTTGCTCCCTAAACAATATGCGCTGCCGCTCGCCCAAATCCCAATCGCCAGAACAAAAATAAGAACAAAAAAAATGCCTCCCACAGGGTTAGGCATTTTCATATCTCTTGTAAACCAAGGCTAATGCTTAAAGCCTCATCAACTTTGGCCATGATGTCGTCTTCCAAAACGGCCACCTTGTGTTTGAGACGGCTTTTGTCAATGGTTCTGATTTGTTCCAATAAAATAACCGAATCCCTTTCCAATCCGCTCTGCCCGGCACTTACTTCCACATGGGTAGGCAGTTTCGCCTTCATGATCTGGGAAGTAATGGCCGCCACGATGGTGGTGGGACTGTACTGGTTGCCGATATCATTTTGGATAATTAAAACCGGACGGGTCCCGCCTTGTTCAGAACCGACGACCGGATTCAGCTGGGCGAAGAAAATATCTCCACGCTTGATTTGCATACTCACTTGCACTCCGCTAATTTTTCTTCCAGGTAATCTTGAACCTCATTCTCTATTTCATAGTGTTCCGCAGCCAGCTTCAGATTTATCTGTGCCATTTCCTGGTAGCCTTTTTTCATTTGATCCCGCATCCGGCGCCTTTTCTTCTCTGCTAAATACAATTTCATAGCCTCCCGTATAAATTCGCTGCGATTCCTGTTTTCTAATGATACGAAGCCATCCACTTCTTCTAAGAGCTGCTCTGGTATGCTGATCATAATCCTTTTTATACCGGACAAAGGAAGGCACCTCCTACGCTGTTCCTGTCATTAACAGTATTGCTGAGAAGCAGGATCTCCATACGAAAAAAACATGACCCCCGGGATCCTCTTTTATTATATCGACTGCTCGAAAATGATGCAAGCAAACCAAGGGGGAAACCGGGGGTTTCAGCCCCCTGCACCATTGGTATTTTAAGGAAGGTACTTTCTCACCACCCGGGCACTGATGCCGCAGACCACTTCGTAACTAATGGTACCGGCTAGGTGGGCCATTTCGCCGGCGGTAATCTCCGCCTCACCCTCCTTGCCGATAATGGTCACCACATCGCCCACTGCCACGTTGGGAATACCGGTCACATCCACCATTGTTTGATCCATACACACCCGCCCGATAATCGGAGCCCGGCGGCCGCCCACGATCACTTCTCCCCGGTTGGATAACACCCTCCTGAGCCCATCGGCATAGCCCACCGGTAAAGTCGCCACCAGGGTCGTCTCCCCGGTCACATAGGTACCGCCGTAGCTTATGGCCGTACCCCTGGGCACCTCTTTCAGCTGCACGATGCGCGTTTTCCAACTCAATGCCGGGCATAAAGGCACCTGGGTTTCCTCCATTTCCGGGCTGGGATAGAGGCCGTACAGCATGATGCCGGGACGCACCAGGTCAAAATGCGTTTCCGGCAGCGCCATGGTGGCCGCGCTGTTGGCCAGGTGTTTGAGGGGAATGGAGATTCCCTTGGCCTCCAATACCTGGATAAACTTGCTAAACCGCCGCTCCTGCTCTAACGCGGCAGTCTTATCCTGTTCGTCCGCCCGGGCTAAATGGGAGAAAATTCCTTCCACCTTGATGCCCGGCAGCTTTAGGAGAGCCTCGATCACCCGGGCGGAATCTTCCCGGGGAGGCAGCCCCAGTCGCCCCATACCCGTATCAATCTTCACATGGACCACGGCCCGGCGCCCCAACTTCACCGCTGCCCTGGACAAGGCTTCACCTTGGTCTAGGGAAAACACCGTCTGGGCAATATCATGGGCGACGGTAATTTCTGCATCTTCCAAAGGGGTGAAACCCAAGATGAGAATAGGAACCTGAATACCCGCCCGGCGCAGTTCCAATGCTTCTTGCTGCGTGGCCACGCCAAAGTAGGAAGCGCCTGTCCCGGCCAGCCGCTTGGCTACTTCCACTGCTCCGTGACCGTAGGCGTTGGCTTTGATCACGGCCATGATCTTGGTATCCGGCTTAACCAGCTTTCGTACCAGGTTAAAATTGTGCTCAATTGCTGCTAAGTTTACTTCCACCCAGACAGGACGCATGTTGCCACCTCTTCTGCCATCAAAGGATCCGTCTCAGCCATGGATTGATCCGCGTCAGTTGCGGGTAGCTTCCTTGCTCCAGGGCGGCAAAGGCCCAAGGCAGTTTTGCCAAGATGTCCCCGGCGGTCAGGCCCACCTGTCCCTTTTCCCGGGCCAGGAGATCACCGGCCAAACCGTGCACATAAACCCCGATTAAAGCAGCATCCAATGCTTCCAATCCCTGCGCCACCAGCGCGGCCACCACGCCGGCTAAAACATCACCGCTGCCTCCGGTAGCCATGCCCGGATTTCCTGTAGGATTGATAAACACCTCCCCACCGGGATGAGCCACCACCGTTTTGGCTCCTTTGAGAATTACCACTACTTCCCATTCCCTGGCAGCGGCAGCAGCCGCTTCTAGACGATTCCGCTGGATCTCCTCCACCGGCACCCCCAGCAAACGCGCCATCTCTCCCGGGTGCGGCGTAATGATCACGGGTGCTTTGATGCCGTTAAAGAGTTTCTTGGGATCGTTACTACTAATAATATTCAATGCATCGGCATCTAAAACCAGCGGTTTGTCCAATTTTGCCAGCAAATTCACCAGTAAAGCGGCTGTACTGTCGTGCTGGGACATTCCCGGTCCCACCAGCAGCACATTTACCTTGCCGGCAAAATCAAGAATGGTATTGAGGGCTTCTAAGCCGATACTCACCGCTTCCGTTTCCGGCAAGGGTTTCGTCATCACTTCCACTGTTTTTATTTCCATAAGGGCATGCAGGGAACGGGGCACCAGGGCCGTGACTAAACCTGCCCCGCTCCTCAAGGCGGCCGTGGCCGCCAGGTAAATGGCACCAGTCATGCCTTCCGAACCGCCTACCGCCGCCACATGCCCGAATGTCCCCTTATGGCCGGCCACCGGCCGGGGCGGCAGCCGCAGGGCCAGTTCCTCCGGTGTGATGAGATTCGTTTTACAACCACAGGCTTGGACCAGCCGGCGCGGCAGGGAAATGTCCCCCAGCCAGAGCTCCCCCACCTGCTGCCGGCCCGGATCCAGGACCAATCCCAGCTTTGGCAAGCCAAAGGTGATGGTAGCCGTGGCCTTGATGCAAGGGCCGGACACTTTCCCGGTACTCGCTTCGAGGCCGGAGGGCAGGTCCACCGCCACCACCGGCAGCCCGCTGTTGTTCACCAGCTTAATCACTTCGGCGGCCAGTCCCACCACCGTACCTTTAAAACCGGTACCATAGATGGCATCCACCACCATATCGGCACACATCAAAGAAATGTCCAGCTTTTGCAGGTCTTTCTCCGTGGTAAGCTGGTACACTCTTTCACCAAAGCGGTGCAATACTTGGTAATTCTGCTGGGCATCTCCTTTGAGATCCGCCGGGTTACACAACAGGAAAACAGTCACAAAAGCCCCCGCGTTGGAGAGGAGCCTGGCAATGGCCAACCCGTCTCCCCCGTTATTACCCCTGCCGGCTAGAATCACCACTCTTTTGCCGGCGGGTTTTCCTTCCCAGTACCAGTTCAACCATTCTACCACCCTCAAGCTGGCGTGCTCCATCAGCACCATACCGGGCAGGCCATAGTTGTTGATGGTTTCCCCGTCCAGCCGTGCCATTTCTTGGTTGGAAACTAAGAACATTGACCTTCCTCCTGTTCTCTCCCTTCGGCGATGACAAAAGCCACCGCCGTTGAATGATTGTGACTTAGGGATACGTGCCAGTGGGTGATGCCTAGCTGCTTTGCATAAAAGAGGCCCTTACCGGACAACTGTAAAGCCGGTGCCTGATTACCTTGCTTAATTACCTCAATGTTTTGCCAGGCAAAAGCGCCCATCCCTACTCCCAGGGCTTTCCTGGCGGCCTCCTTGGCGGCAAACCTGGCCGCTAGGGAAGGCCAGGGATTGGGCTTGGACAAACAGTACCTTAGTTCCTCACCGGTAAAGATTCTTTCCAGCAATTTCGGACGCCGCAAGACAGCGGCTTTGACCCGGTCTATTTCAATGATGTCGGTCCCTATACCCTTGATCATATAACACCCCTTGAGGCAGGCTTGCGCCGGGTTATGGTATTTATGTTCGTCATCCATCAAAACAACCCTGCCGTGGTTTGCAGAAATGTCTATCAGTTATTGACACACCGGTGCCTTTTAAGGCAACATGATAATAAACCGGCAGATTGACTCCGCGGAAAGGAGAAACCATAGATGGATAAGCAGGATTGGAAGCTTCTCTCGTTGATCCTTGGCTTTACGGCCATCGAAGTTCTTTTCGTCACTAGTGCCACCGTTCCCCGCTGGCTGGCGGCGGCGGCCCTGGTGGTGATAAACCTGGGCATTTTCGCCTGGCTGCGCAATTTCGGGCTGGAACCCTACTATCCCCCGGAGCCTGCCACCGAGAATGCTACCATTGAAGCTACCCTGGAATCCACCTTGCAGATCGCCCATGAAACGCTGCCGGTCCTGCGCCGGGGGCTTAACGAAGACACAGCCAAGAAAACGGCGGAGATCATTCAAAAAATCAGCGAAATGGCTGCCGTCGCCATTACTGACCGGGAAAAAGTACTGGCCTTCATCGGCGTCGGCTGCGATAAACACCTGCCCGGGGAACAGATCTTGACGGAAGCCACCCGGCAGGTGATCGCCACCGGGCAAATGAAAATTGTCTCGGACACTACTGCCTTAAACTGCAGCCGCTACGATTCCTGCGAATGTCCCCTGGGTTCGGCGGTGATTGTGCCCCTTAAAAACCGGGACGAGGTAGTGGGTACCCTGAAGCTGTATTCCACCTCCCATGGGCACCCGCCGCGTCACATCGTGCGGTTGGCCACGGGGATTGCCCAATTGTTGAGCATGCAAATGGAGCTGGCTGAAGTTGACCGGCAGGCCCAGCTGGTCACCCAGGCCCGGCTGGAAGCGCTCCACGCCCAGATTAACCCCCATTTCTTTTTCAATACGATTAATACCATTGTGATGTACAGCCGGACGGATCCGGAAAAAACCAGGCAGCTCTTAATCAACCTGGCGGAACTCTTCCGCAAGACCCTGAAACGCCCCGGCCCGTTCATCACCTTTAAAGAAGAGTTGGAATGCATTGAAACCTATTTCGCCCTGGAAGAAGCCAGGTTTGGGGACAAAATCCGGCTGGTCAAAAACATTGACGAATCCTTGCTCCATTATGAAATCCCGGTGCTCAGCATCCAACCCCTGGTGGAAAACGCGGTGAAACACGGTTTGTCCCCCAAGCTCGGTCCCGGTACGGTGGCCATCTCCGCCCAGCTCAAAGGCCGGGAGCTGCGCATTACCATTTCCGATGACGGCGTAGGCATACCGCCTTACCGGCTCAATGAAGTCCTAAAACCCGGGGTCGGTTCCGGGAACGGGGTAGGCCTTTCCAATGTGAATGAACGCTTTAAGAGCCTGTACGGGGAGGACTACGGTCTTAGGATTCAAAGTAAAGAAGGCGTGGGTACCAAGATCTCCCTGCGGGTTCCCTTGTTTCATCCGGCCCACGCCAAGTAAAGAGTGCATGCTCCTATTTTAGGATTCCCGTTGTTCCCGCACCGGTTCGCCGGCCACCAGTCGGAACAACCCGTAAATGCCGGCGATGCCGACGATGGTATAAATGATCCTGCTGATGATAGCATCGGTTCCACCGAAAATGGCAGCCACCAGGTCATACTGGAATAACCCAACCAGCAACCAGTTCAAGGCTCCGATCACCATCAGAGCCAAAGCCAGTTGAAACATTTATTAGACTCCTCCTTTCTGGATTTTTCAAGTTTAGAGTTTTCCCAATTTCGACAAAAAAAATAAGCCGGTGTTGCCAACCGGCTTGCTTGATTCTTAATCTAAGGCTTTTTTGATACTGGCAGCCAACCCGGGCATTTTCTTGGTAGGCACGGAACAGACGGCAATTCTCAATCCCTTCTTCAGGGGGACCACAAAAATCCTTTCCTGCTGCAGCCGTTCACAGACCTGCTTTGCGTTACCGGTAGGAACGGAGATGAAAAACCCGGCATGATAAGGACAAATCGCCAGCCCAGCTTCTTGAGCCTCCCCCACGAAAATCTGCGCCCGCTGAGCCAGCAGTTCCCGGTAATGACCCCGCAAAGCATCGATCTCTTGGGAAAGGGCCTGATCGTTAACGATTCTTACCAGCAGCTCCTGCGGCAGGCGCGTCACATTGGACCAGTTGGCCCGGGTGGAATAAGCATTCACCGCCATGAACTCGTCTGTAACATCCCGGCTGCTGCTGACGGCAATCAAGGCACCGCAGCGCAGGCCGTAGGCAAAAAAGGACTTGGACATGCTGAAGGCTACCGTAATCAATATGTTCTCCGGCAAACCTTGGAACAGCCTAAAGAATTTTCTCGCCTCCGCCGGATCCCCGGCATAGTCCATATAAGCCACATCAATCAGCACCACGATTCTCTTACCGGCATCTTTAGCCAGTTCCCGGAATACGGACAGCACCGCCGTCCATTCCTGTTCCGTTAAACTATACCCGGTGGGGTTATGAGCGGGTGTGTTGATAACCACGACCAGGTGAGCCTGGCTTTGCAGCAGTTCCCTGGCCTTTGCTTCCAAAGAAGCCAGATTGAAGGTATTATCCTCGTTAAACAGTTTATAATAATCAACCTGACGGCCGCATTCATTGGCAATCAGGCTGTAAGTTCCCCAAAACCAATCAGGGACCAAAATCCGGCTGCCCATTTCCGCGTAATTGAAAAAGACGTTCCTAATGGCCCCGGTCCCCCCGGGTGTAGCGATGGCGGCAACGTAGCTCTCCGGCTTGGACGCACCGAATGTATAACTGACGACCGCTTCGGCAAATCCGGCGACACCGCTGATGGGGGCATAATCCATGATGTCCGCGGCAGACAGCCCTTGCAGCAGCCGGTCAAGAGAGGAAAGGGTCACAAACTTTTCTTCCTCGTCGTAAATGGTACCGATGCTAGCATTAATCACTTGGTCCTGGCCATACTGTTTGATGGCGCTCTTAGCAGCAGCCAACACGGAAAAAACGGGATCGACAAAACTCTTCCCTTGTGCACTGCCTGCAGTCATAAAAAAATCCTGCATACCACTTCTGCCTCCTCTTTGCATTCGCCTGCTTGATCCCAGCATATGCTGTGTCAAACTTTTCGTTATTGTTTTCTGCAAAAAGGGAGCTTCTCCTGTCTCCCGGCGCTGAAATGTACAGTATACAATTGTTAACGAAAGACACTGATGAATTTGCTGATCACATCCGCCCCCGCCACGACGGTGCCGATGCTGCTGCCCAAATTAGCCAATGCCACCACCAGCAGGATATGGGTCACTTTGTTACGCCAGAACCCCTTCAGGGTATGAATGTCCTCAGACATACTCTGAAAATCTTTCACGCTGGGCTTTTTGAGAAAAGCCTCAGTCAACCCGGCAAACCAGCCGGCAGCCAGCAGCGGGTTTAAGGAGCTAATGGGAGCTACCACAAAGGCGGTCAAGATCGACACAGGATGGGCTAATGCTAACAAAGCACCTAAAGCGCTCAAGGAGCCGTTCCAAAGGATCCAGTTTAAAAGGGAGTCCATTCCCGCCGCCCGGTCCAGGGAGAAAGTGGAAATGATGATGGCCAGGATCAGGGCGGGAATAATCCAACCGATCACCTTGGTCGTTTTGGAGCCCGCCGGAACGGCGGATAGCTGCGCTAAATCATGCTCCCGGCCAAGCTCTTCCTTGATCCCGGCGATATGCCCCGCCCCGAGGACAGCCAGGACTTTGTTGCCAGGCGCTGTCTTGATTTTTTCCGCAATATACTGGTCCCTTTCATCGATAATGACCCGCTTGAATTCCGGGAAAGATGCCGACAGTTCATTTAAAGCAGCCGTCAACATATCCTGGCTCTTCATCTTTTCCAGCTCTTCTTCCGAAATCTCTTCCTCCAGCAGCAAGCTCATCATCAATTGAAAGAAGAGCTTCATTTTGCCCCAAAAGCCGAAACCCCGCCACAGCCGGATCATGGTGGTCTGGATATCCCGGTCCACCAGGCACAGGTTGGCCCCGATTTCCCTGGCCGACTGGATACCCTGCAGCATCTCCTGACCCGGCTGGATACCAAATTGCCTGGCCAGCCTCTTCTGGTAAGATGACATGATGAGGCTGATTAGTAAGATTAAGGCTTTTCCTTCCTTGATGATTTTAATAATGTCGGTGTTACGCCATTGATCAGCGTTGGCGATATTATCATACCTGGTCTGGCATAACTCCACGCAAACCGTGTCCGGCCTTTCGGCTTCAATGAGCGCTTTCACTTCCTCGACGCTCTTCTGCGAAACATGAGCCGTACCGACCAGGATCACCTGGCGGCCGTCCAGGTCTATGCGATGTACGTTTTCGCCGGCCAAATTATCACATCCCCTACGTTAGCGTCAAAACCTATTTAATGATACCACATCTACCGCCGTTATTGATACACCGTATAGCAAAAATTCAAGGCCGGGAAACCCCGGCCTTAGGCACCATTGGATTGTTTGGCTTTCACCAGCAGCATCCGGTCGTTAGCCAGCTGCTTGCCGCTGTTCCTTTCAAATAAACGCAGCACATCTTGCGGGGTAAGCTTTTGCCGTTCCTCCCCCTGGATATCCAGTACGATTTTACCCTCATGCATCATAATGGTCCTGTTTCCCACCCGCAGGGAATCGACAATATTGTGGGTGACCATGAGAGTAGTCAAACCTAATTCCCGCACCAGTTCTTGCGTCAAAGCCAGCACTTTTTCTCCCGTTTTCGGGTCCAGGGCTGCCGTGTGTTCATCCAACAGGAGCAGCTTGGGCTGCTGCAGGGTCGCCATGAGCAGGGTCAGGGCTTGCCGCTGGCCCCCCGACAAGAGCCCCACCGGCGTCGTCAACCTGTTTTCCAAGCCCAGGTCCAGCCGGGCCAGTTCCTCCCTAATCCTGCTGCGCAAGGATTTCTGCAAACCTATCTTCAGGCCGCGCCGCTGTCCCCGTTTGGCCGCCAGGGCCATGTTTTCTTCAATGGTCATGGAAGCCGCCGTTCCCACCATGGGATCTTGGAACACCCGCCCGATTAAACCGGCCCGCCGGTAATCGGGAGTGCCGGTGATATCCTCACCGCCTAAGATGATCTGCCCTTGATCCACCGGCCACATCCCGGCGATGGCATTGAGCAGGGTGGATTTGCCCGCCCCGTTACTGCCGATGATGGTCACGAAATCCCCCCGGGCCACATGAAGGTCTACCCCGTCTAAAGCTGTCTTTTCATTCACGCTGCCGCGGTTAAATACCTTAGTTACTCCTCTCAGCAGTAGCACGGGCCCACCCCCCCAGGGTCATAATCTGCTTCTTGAAGCCGAAGCGCGGTACCGTTAAAGCCAGGACCACCAACGCGGCGGTAACCAGTTTCAAGTCCGTGGTCTTTAGTCCCATCCGCAGCACAATGGCGATGATCACCCGGTAGAC
>DULZ01000058.1 GCA_012840125.1 Clostridia bacterium
AGCCGTGAGGCTCCAGCGGGGATCCGGGGATAGGGATCCGGCGACCTGCTCCGCTGTAACCAGGTTTCATGTCAATGGTGATAAAGGTTTTTTCCACTAATTCATCCAGGGTGTGCTCCGGACCCACGGGCTCTAAACAAGTCCCGATGACCAGACCCGCTTTATGGGCAGCCGCCACGGTGGCCAACCGAACCCTGGGATCAATCTTCGTCACCGCTCCTTCACCCAGCCGCACCGCATGGTAAATGCCGTCAAAACCGGCTTTTTTCAAAGCTTTGGCTCCCTCTTCATCAAAATCCCCCACATTGGCAACCAGGGGTACACCCGTTTTGAGAGCTTGCCTGACTTCCCGGCCGACGGCCAGGAATTTTTCAAAACTATAAGTAGCAGTTGCCATCAGGTAAATGGCATTGGCACCGTCGGCTTCAAAACGCAAACACATGTCAATGACTTCATCCAGGGAGCGCTCGCTGGATTGCTCAAAAACTTTGTTTACGGCAGCAAAGGAGCAGAACTGGCAGTTTTTGGGACACAATCCCACATTGAGCCCAACTTGGGCATGGATTTCCGCTTTGCCCTTTGAGGCTGCCGCGCTTATTTTCCTGGCAGCGTATTGGATCAAATATGCTTCTTCCGACAGGTAATCAACGGCAAAGAGGGCTTTCAGTTCTGCCGGCGTCACCTTACCCCCGTCCAGGGCTTTGTCCACGATTTGTCTGATGTTTTTGTCCATGAATCTCTTCCTTTCTAGTATTGATATTCCGTTTAAACCGGCACCGGATGCCAACCACCTTTATGACCATCCTCTCCCCGCCACCCGCAGGCAGAAGGCAGCACCGGCAGCCACGCCGCCAAGGGAACCGGCCCCACCAGCTTCGGCACGGGATCAAGCCAGTACTTGCATGCCTTGCTCCACCCGATCAGGATGCCGGAAATAAACCCTACTGCCCCGCCAAAGAACACACCCGTGAACAGGAGCTTCATGGAGGCCACAAAGCTTTCCGCCACAACGTCCAGATTGTTCAAAAGGGACGCCGTGATTTTATCTGGGCTGGGGATAAAAGGCAACAATAACCGGCCTGTTTTGAGGGTGGCCAGGTCCAACCCTTCAATCAGACCAAAGCCCACGGACAGGTCATTTCCATCACGGTCTTACCGGTTAAAACACTTGCATATCAACGCTTTAGCCAGTTTCTTATCGTTATTTGTCTTACCGGTGGTTTGTCACCTAAACCATAAGCAAGACTTGTGCCAGTCCATCAAAAAGCTCTTGACCTAGTTGAATCAAGAGCTGAGGTACATGTCACCTCTTAACAGGGCATGGAAAAGTCTCATTTTAAAAAACGGTTTATCTTTTTGGCACTACCCGGTGCAAAACCAGAGCCGTGGACGCTACCGCGATAACGGGTACAGAAACAATTTAGCCGGTAGAGCTAAGTTGAAGTTTGCCTTATAAAGAAAACGCAAATCGCTTTGATTTTGAAAGAGCCGCCATATCCGCCCCGGCCTAAAAACATCTTAAATATAGCAGAAAATAATAAAATTTTTGTAGTTTGCCCCTCACCCCGTCTCAACGAGGAGTATAGCATAAAAGCACCCCTCCCGCCAAACCCGGAAGGGGTCAACCCTTTACTTTTCCTTTTTTGGCTTGCGCAAGATCAAGATAGCGCAATCAGGACAAACGGCTTGACAGTTCTTGCAGGCAATGCAGGGATCGCCGTGGCCCGGCTCTACCGTTGGCGTACCAAAGACTCCCAGGGTATCGGACCAGCCGATGGTATCCACCGGGCATTTTTGGATGCAGAGGCCGCAGCCTTTACAAAGGCCGGGATACAGGTGAAAAATGCCGGTGCCGTCTTCATAAATAATTGGTTTAAACTCTACCGCCATTTTTGTCTCCTCCTACATGAGACCCTTTACCAACTCAATCCCCCGCGCCAGGGCCCGGAAATTCATATCTCTGAGGCTTGGATTTTGCTCAAACTTATAGCCCAGCTTCTTCTCAATGGCCGCCCGGGCTTGCGATTCAGTCAAAACGTGACTGATGCCGAGGAGAGCCCCGAGGATAATAATGTTAAAGACCCGGGGGTGGAACTCTTCTTTGGCCACCCGGATGGCGGGAATGGCGAACAAGCTTTTCGCCTGCCTGGGCAGTTCCTGTTCTGATACATTGGCGCTTTCATCGTAGATGAAAACGGTCTGGGAACCCACATACATGCTTGTCCTGTGGATGGCCCGGTCACTGAGGGCAATGACTATGTCGCCCGTTTTAAATTTGGGCGCTTTGACGGGTTCATCACCGATTTGGACAAAGGCCACGGACACCCCACCCCTTTGTTCCACGCCGAAATTGGGGATGTAGATGGCTTCCTTGCCGCTTTCATAGGCTCCTTCCGTGAGAATCATCGCCACCGATTGGACCCCTTGTCCTCCTTCACCGGCCAGGGCAATTTTCATCGTTGTTCCCATGTTAACCCTCTCCTTTCCCGGGAGTTAACTCCCCCACGGGGAAGTGGCGGTGCATATCTTCTTCCAGAAACTTCCACGTTTCTTCCGCGTTCGTGCGCCAGTTGGTAGGACACAGGGACAAGGCTTCCACGAAGGCAAAGCCGCGGCCGGCCATCACGTTTTCCAAGCCCTTTTTGATGAATTTCTTGAGCTGGGGCAGTCTTGCTACCGTCCCCCGGGCCACATAAGCGCTGGACGGCGCAATGGCCCGGATCATTTCCGGGCCCAGGGTGGGATTGCCGGTCACTTCCGGGTCCCGGCCAAAGGGCGAAGTCTCCGTTTTCTGCGCCGGCAGGGTAGTGGGGGCCATTTGTCCCCCGGTCATGGCATAGAGGGTGTTATTCACCAGGATCACCAGTATTTTTTCATTGCGGGTGGCGGCATTGATGAGGTGCTGGGAGCCGATGGCATAGCCGCCCCCGTCCCCCATGTAGGCGACACATATGAGGTCAGGATTGGCCCGGCGCATGCCCACCATCACCGGCGTGACCCGGCCGTGATGGGCTTGTACCGTATCGAGATTGAAAAAGTCCCAGGCCAAAAGAGAGCAGCCGATATCACAGCCAAAAACAGTTCTTCCCCGGATGTCCAGTTCCCCAATGGCTTCCCCCAGCGTTTTCAGGACCAGCGGGTGTCCGCACCCGGGACAAAACTTGTGGGGTTTGGTTTCCGCCCGCCAGACGGCGGGCATGGGCGGTTGAGGCACAGCCGTCATAAAAATCCCACCTTTTCTATCCTTTATCCTTCCTGACTTTTTCCACCACTTCCTCCACGGTAATGCCCTCGCCGGGCCGGAAATAGGTATCCAAGGGAATATCCAAAGGATACAAAGCCTCTTTCACCATCCCGGCCAACTGCCCCATGGCGGATTCCACCACCAGGATCTTTTTGGCCCGCGCCAGGCCTTGCCGCAGAGCCTCCGCCGGGAAAGGACGCAGGGTAATGGGGCGAAAATGGCCCACCTTCAGCCCGGCTTTGCGCAGCTCATCCGTTGCTCCCTCGGTAGCTCGCGCCACGATCCCGTGAGCCAGGATGACCAGTTCCGCATCGTCGATGTATTTGGCGCGGTATTCCACCACTTCCGGGGCTATCCTCCGGTAGTCCCGGTCCATTTCCATGATGACTTCATAAAGTTCTTCTTCCATGTTGTAGGTATTCCGGACATGGACCGGCTCCCGGTCCACCCCTGGTATACCGGGGCCGCCCAGGATGGGTTCCGTAGGCACCAGCTGGATGCCGCGGACCTCCGGGTCATAAATGGTCAAGGGCTCCCGCATTTTCGCCTGGTAGCCGTCGCTGAGAATAAATGTGGGAAAACGGTATTTCCAGGCGGTGTTGAAAGCCTTGATGGTATAGTCAAATAAGTCCTGCTGCCCGGCGGGGGAGTAAACAATGCGATACCCTTCCCCGTTGCCGCCGAAGCAGGTCAACCTGGTTTCCTGCTGGGAATAAATCACGGTGGCGGTGGAAGGACCGCCCCGCTGGCAGATCACCGTCACCACGGGAATGCGCATCATTTCCGCCATGGACAGGGGCTCCTGCATCAGCACCGTCCCCGGCCCGGCGGTGCCGGTAAAAGCCTTTTTACCGGCCAGGACCCCGCCGATACAGCAAAAACCCGCCGACAGCTCATCTTCCGTCTGGAGAAATTCCCGGTCATATTTCTGGGCCAGCCTGGTCCAGTAGTGCATGATCTCCGTCTGGGGCGTAATGGGGTAACCGTACATGATTTCCGCCCCGGCGGCCAGGGCCGCCCAAGCCACCGCTTCATTTCCGGTCATAAATGCCCTTTTTTCTCCCTCAATCGGCTTTACCGCCATGTGGGTAACCTCCTATCAACTCTCTTACCAAAAAGCCTGCTTCATATAGCGCTTGATAAACCTGACGGGATGTCCCAGGCAGTCCCGGTGCCCTACCGCCTCTCGGAGGCTTTCCGCTACCGAAGTGGCCACCACCGGCAGTCCCAGCTCCCCGGCGGCCTGCGCCACCAGCCTGGCTCCCGCCCGGATAACCTCCACCGTGGTGTCATCCCCCAGGTGGGTGTTATTAATCAACCCGTGTACTCGACCTAAACTCCTCACATAAGCCACGATTTTACCCGGCGTATCCGTCATGGGCCTGGCAGCATTGACCACGGCCAACACTTTTAAATGGGGGTGATGGGACGCGCCCTCCAGCAAATTCAGGGTTTTGACACCTTCAACTCCATAGCCCACATCGAGAATGATGTGGCCGGGTCGCCGGAGAGCCCAGCGCATTTCCGGGTGCAGGGGAATGCCCGCTTCACCGAGGCCCAGGGTCTGCTCCGTTTCCCAGGCCAAGACTTCAATCCCTTGCTGCCGCAGTTCTTTTCTTAAGGGGCGCAAGGTATAGAAGGGTTCTACCAGGTCCAGGTCCACCAGGGTCACCGGCGCGCCCCCTTTCGCCAGGACCAGGGCCCGGTTCACCGCGTTTTCACTTTTGCCGCTGGCATACTCCCCCACATAGGCTTCCACTACGGGGTATCCTGCCTTACAAATGGCCCTCACCTCAAGCCTAGCCGCGCCGCAGGAGAACAGTGTCCTGTGTTGCCCGGCAGGGTTTGCTCCTGATGATAGCACTAATCTCAAACCTAGTATGCACTTTCATCCAGTTTTTATGAAATTTGGCCACAAAAAAGCCAACCGGCGCTTTCCGGTCGGCAAGTCGGAGACCGGGGACAGCCCCGGGTAGCCAGGCTGTCCCTTTTCCCTTACAAGGACTTCAGGTATTCTACCAGATCGGCTTTTTCTTGCGGCGACAGGTTCAAGCCGAAAAAGTTATCGTAATGGTCGACGACCTCCAGCAAAGTTTTGAACCGCCCGTCATGGAAGAAACCGCCTTTTTGATGGGTCCACAAACCTTTCAGGGGCGAAGTACGATACATCTTGGTCGGGGAACGGTCCGCCTGGAAACTGTCAATGCCTATCTCTTCCGGGCGGTGCAGGTTGTGGCCGGGCTCGCTGAAGGTAGGAGGCACATGGCAGCGGCTGCAGCCGGCTTTCCCGTGGAAAAGGGCTCCACCCCGCCGGGCGGCGGCCTCGTTGAAAGAACCGGGCGGTGGCGGCGGCGCGGCCAGGGATAACTGGTAGAGATGCAGGGCCGGCAGCTTGGAGGACACTAGATCCGGTTCATTTCTCACATTCCACAGCCCTGCCCCGGCGGCCACCGGGAACTGGACCGGATCGCTCAACCGCTGGTCGTAAAAGGTCCCCAGACCGTGCATCTGCAAGACGGCTACAAAAGCATTCCAGTAAGGTACAGAGCCAAAACCGGTCCAGGTGTGCAGGTTGATGCCGGCCAAACCAAAGGCAGGGGGTATCAGGACGGCCCCTGATTGCCCGTCCGGCCGGAAGGCTTTCCCGTCCAACACCAGGAGGGCGTCATATTTACCCGGTCCCCAAGAGCGCAGCACCTGGCGCACGGTTTGCTGGTCCACACCCAGCAGGCGGGAAAAGGGCTCCAGATTGGGGGCCAGGGCAACGATCTCTCCCACATTCAGGTCCCGGTTGGCCCAACCGTCCAAGCGGCGTCCGATCCCCGGGGCCAGGGAGTCATCCACGGTAGAATGGCACAAAGCGCACTGGATACCGACGGAGGAAAGCTGTCCCCGGGCATCGAAAAAGCCTTTCACCCCGACGACGGCATCCAGTTTCAATAGGGCCACCGTGGTGGCCGGGTCCTCCAGGTTTACCTCTCCCCTTTTCAGCTGCTTGACCAGCGACGGGGGCAAGGCTTCGGCGTCCACTTTCAGACCTAAAGACAAAGCAGCCCTGGGGCTCAACCCTGGCCCAACGCCCCCTAGCTGGGCGCCTTTGATGGCCTCATGGAGGCGCAACTGCCTGCCCCAAAAATTCTCGCTGCCGAAAGTATCATAACGGAATATCCGCTGACCCTCTGCCAACAGCTGCTGTTCCCTTTGGTCGGGCTGGTGACGAACCCTACCGAAACCATTGACCAGGATTGGGTTGATTATACCTATAGCAAGGACGAGCAATCCCACCGCCAGCAACAGGTAAAGGAGCTTCCTGCCCCCGGGCAGTCTCAGCACCATCCGGCATCCCCCCTGCCATGTTCTCAGGATCAATGTATGCAGGGCGGGAAGAGCCTATAACCGGGCGGGCACCGTTTTCCTGCCAAAGAACAGGCTGCATGGCACAGCCACGCAGCCTGCTGTATTTAAAGCGCCCGGCTAAAATGGGCTGCAATTATGTTTTGGTACGGCTTGACAGGTGTTATATCCCTCTCCCAAGGCTTTTCCCACGGTTTTTCCCCACCATGGCGTCTCTGAACTTAGCCTTGATTTCATCAAGAGTAAGATCAGTGGTGTCGATACCGGCAGCTTCCGCTTTCTGCTGCCACCTTTCCAGCTTGTGTTCGTTCCTAAGCTCCTTCCTGGCCTCTATAATCTTGCTCCTCAACTCTTTCACGGAAAGCCCCGTAGGATCTATCCCCAAGCCATCAGCTATTCTCTCTAACCTTTCCAACTTGGGTTCATCCTTAAATTCCCTCAAGGCTTCTTTAATCTTGGCTTCGATCTCCGCCGGGGAGAGCCCCGTGGTGTCTATGCCCAGAGCCTCAGCTTTCTGCTGCAGCCTTGCCAACCGGTTTTCGTTTCTCAGTTCCGCCATGGCCGCATGGACCTTGCTCCTCAGCTCTTCCAGGGAAAGCCCGGCAGGATCTATGCCAAGAGCCTCGGCTTTCTTTTCCAGTCGTTCCAGACAATCCGCCTCTCTAAATGTGTTGGGCCGGGACCAAGTGTCTTCCGCCCCGGTAATAATCCTGACCCGGGTGCAAATCCCATTCGATGGTTCCCGGTGGGGACCCTGGGCTAATGCCACGCCCCCGGTGGAAAGAATACCGGCGATCACCATGCCGGCGACCAGTTTTTTGAACATTTTCCGAACCCCTTTCTGCGAGATATGTTGATGTACAACTGCCTACACCATATACATTCGCAAACCGGTTCGCCATTTCCGGGGTACCTCACAAAATTTTTCCTGTTGCGTCCCGGAAAAACCTAGTTTCACCAGGTGCTTGCCTAGACCCGCTGTCCCGCCGTTCCTGCTCCTGCCGCCGGCCCTGGCGTTCCTGTCCCCGCCCATGGTCCTCTTGCACCTGTCCCCGGCGGCTCTCCGGCCGTTCTCCTTTTTCCCGGCCCTCCGGCTCTTCCGGCACCTCACGCCGGTTCTTGTGTTCCCGGCTTTGCCTGCCTTCCTCTCGCTCCTCCTCGCTCCGCTTTTCTTGGCGCTCCTGCTTCAGCTCATGGCCACGCCGGTCCTGCCTCTCCCGGTTTTCCGCCCCTTCGCCTCCGGGCCGCTCGTCCCGGCGCTCCGGTACTTGGATTCTGCCCTTGCCTTGCCGGACTTCCTTGTCATCTTCACGTTCCGGCTCCGGCCGGCCTTCTTGCCCTTCTTGCCACTGCCGTTGGTTCTCTCCCTCTTGCAGCGGCCGGATATACTGCCGAACGTCCTGTACTTCCTGCCCCTGCTGCATTTCAGGTCTCACCTGTTTTAGCCGGCCCTGCCGGTTGATACCTCTCCCTTCTCCCCCGGATCCATGATGTTTTTCCTTGACCATTCTTACGATTTCGCCAATGGGAACGTCCTTCATCGCCGAGGGATTCAAGTCCTGCTGCGTTGCTTTTTGCAGTTCTTGTATGAGCAAGAGCCTTCCGGGAGAGAGGTTGTATTTTTCCGCAGCTGTACGGGTTTGCAGGTCAGTGTGCAGGACATACACTTCCACCTGGCTCTGATCTTGCAGCTTTTGATTCACCGTTTCACCCACTACCCGGTCAAAACGGTGGATTTTCTTCTGGTCTCCCGATACGAAAGTTAAAACCAGGGTGCTTTGGCTGCCGGCAGGCAGATATCCCGCCTGGCTCAAGCGCTCCAGTACAATCCCCACCCCCTCCGGCAAAGGTTTGTAAAGAAGGGCTTCTTTTGACACAATGGCGCCGCCGTCGTCGTCAAAGCTTTTTACATCAATAATGTAATCAAAACGGTTGGCAGCCATTTCGACGCTGGGATTAATGTCAATGTTCACATAACTGTAAGGGGTGGCGAAAGCCAGCGCAAAACCACCGGCACTGATGAAAAGCAGCAAAACAGCAGCAACGGCAACAAGTCTTATCCATGGCGTTACCCCGGGAGCCGCAGGGCATTCTATTTCACATCCCACCCGGTAATGGGGCAGTGTCTTCACCCGCAGGTACTCTCCCTGCCGGGTCAGCACAACGGTGTATTTTGGACCTGTTTCCAACACCAGGGCTTTCACCGATCGCACCCCCAATCCCTGACATATTCCTGTAAGAACGGGTAATCCCCCGTCTTGATGATTAAGACCGCTATAATATACTTCCGGAACCGTTCCAGCTGCTTCCGGGGTATGAGCAGGTCTTTTTCCATGTCTGCTAAAGGCAGCATTTGTTTTTGAAAAATCCACCGGAGCTTTTCCTCATGCCCCAGCAGATAACCAATGATTCTACGGCACACCAGGCGTGTCTTCACGTGCTTGGGGGACGCCTGCACCAAATCGGAAAAGGAAATGTTCCACTTGGCCAGTTCTTGTTTAAACTGTTCGATTTCCAAGGCCCTGTTCCGGGCAGTCTCAGCCTCGGCATAGTGTTTCATCGACTGGATATCAATTAAACTGTTTTCCCTACCGTCGTCCCCGGCACTGTCCAAAGACGCCAGGCCCTCCTCCTCGCGCTTG
>DULZ01000059.1 GCA_012840125.1 Clostridia bacterium
AAGCAGGAACAGTGGCCGAATGTCGCAGGAATCGCGGCCGGATGTGACAGGAATCCTGCCCGGATGTCACAGGATTAGTGCCCGGATACGGCGAGAGGGCTGGCCGGATGGCGCAGGAATACTCATCAACTACAGTATTTAATGATGTCGTTGTTATTAGACAATACCCTTGTGTTTAAGGAACAGGGCATGCATTTAGATGACATGATGGTCTATCTTGCTGCCAACGAAGAACGATGGCATAAAATTGGTCGTATCAAGGAAGACAAAGATTTCAGGAACGCTTTAAGAACTCAGCTATACCAGACTTTAATTACCAACGGTGCTTTAGAAGTTTTTAATGGCTTTGTTACTAGAGGCGAAAGATTCAATGAAATTTTTGCTTCGTTGGTGGAAATCTTGAAGGACAGTCTCGGCATCAAGATAACGTTGGACGGGGTAGAATGTAATAACGAAATGAAGGAAAAGAAAACTGAAATACTGCAAAAAATCATAGATGAAGATAACAGCGTTACCATAGACGTGTTGAACCAAGATTCACATATGTTTACTGACAAGCAGATACGCACCCTAGCACGATACATTCTAACCATACTGTGGTGACATAGAATGTCATTTGGGACTCTACTAATTTTAGGGCCCATTTTTCACAAGGTCCTTCTAAGACTTCTGATTTTACCGTGACCAACCCACCAACCCACCTGGCTAGAGAGATTATGGAAAGAGGATTAGAATGAAATTGAGGGGATAAGACCGTTTCCTCGCTGCTTAAGGGAAACAGTGAAAAAACAACCGCTGGGGTGTTGGCAAAACACCTGCCGGCGGTTGTTTTCTTGCAAGCTATTCTATGGCCGCTAACCACTGCCTCCCGGCCTCGATGCCGGCTTGCACCGCTTCCGGGGCCGGGCCGCCGGGGACTTTCCGCCGGGCCACGCAGGCCTCGATGGAGATGGCTTCGTAAATGTCCTCCGCAAACGCCGGGGACATGGCTTGATATTCTTCTAAAGTCAATTCCTCCAGCACCCGGCCTTCCCGGATGCACTTGAGGACCAGCTGCCCCACGATGGCATGGGCTTCCCGGAAGGGAACTCCCTTTTTCGCCAGGTAGTCCGCCACGTCGGTAGCGTTGGTGAAGCCGCTTCTGGCGGCTTGGGCCATCCTTTCCCGGTTCACCTTCATGGTGGCCAGCATGGGGGTGAGGGTGAGGAGGCACTTTGTCACCGTATCTACCGTGTCAAACAAGGCTTCCTTATCTTCCTGCATGTCCTTGTTGTAAGCCAGAGGCAACCCCTTCATGACCGTCAAGAGGCCCATCAAGTGGCCGTAAACCCGGCCCGTCTTGCCCCGGATGAGCTCCGCCACGTCCGGGTTTTTCTTTTGGGGCATGATGCTGGAGCCGGTGCTGTAAGCGTCGTCCAGTTCCACAAACCGGAACTCGTCGGAGGACCAGAGGATGATCTCCTCGCACAGGCGGCTGAAATGCATCATGAGGATGGAGGCGGCGGCCAGGAATTCCAATATGTAATCCCGGTCGCTCACGGCATCCAGGCTGTTTTGGGTAATACGGGAGAAGCCCAGCTCCCGGGCCACCATGTCCCGGTCCAGGGGGAAAGTGGTGCCCGCCAAAGCCCCGGACCCCAAGGGTAGGCTGTCCGCCCGTTTCCCGCAATCCTGCAGCCGTTCGTAGTCCCGGGCGAACATCTGGAAGTAGGCCATGAGATGGTGAGCGAAGGTAATGGGTTGGGCCTTTTGCAAGTGGGTGTAGCCCGGCATCACCGTCTCCAGGTGCTGCGCGCTTAATGCCAAAATGGTCTTTTGCAAGTCCTTCAACAAAGCGCAGATTTCGTTGATTTCTTCCCGCAGGTACAGCCTGGTACCCAGGGCCACCTGGTCATTCCGGCTGCGGGCCGTGTGGAGTTTCTTGCCTACTTCGCCCACCCGCTCTGTCAGGAGTTTTTCGATGTTCATGTGGATGTCTTCGGCGCCGACTTCGAACTCTACCCGGTCGGCTTCGATATCCTGGAGCAGGCTGGCCAAACCCTGCAGCAGGGTTTCCGTTTCTTCGGGTGTCAGCACCCCGGTCTTACCCAGCATGCGAGCATGGGCCATGCTGCCCAGGATGTCCTGGCGATACAGTCGCCGGTCGAAGCTGATGGAGGAATGAAAATCCTCCACCAGCCGGTTGGTTTCTTTTTCAAACCTGCCGCCCCACAGTTTCATGGACGATCAGCTCCGTTTTTCCGGTTCATCAGGGCTTTAACTTTCAAGGGAAGGCCAAAAAGATTGATGAATCCCTCGGCATCCCGGTGGTTGTACATTTCATCCCTGCTGAAAGTCGCCAGCTGCGGGTCGTAGAGGGAATAGGGTGATTTGGTGCCGGCCACGGTGCATTGTCCTTTATACAGTTTCATCCGGACGGTACCGGTCACCGTCTCCTGGGTGACGTCCACAAAAGCATCCAGGGCTTTCCGCAAGGTGGAGTACCACAGGCCGTCGTACACCAGTTCCGCATATTTCAGGGCCACTTGCTGTTTATAGTGCAAGGTTTGCCGGTCCAAAGTCAAGTATTCCAGGGCTTGGTGGGCTTTGAATAGAATGGTGCCGCCGGGGGTTTCGTACACGCCGCGGGATTTAATGCCCACCAGCCGGTTTTCCACCAGGTCTTCGATGCCGATGCCGTGGGCGGCGCCCAGTTCATTCAGCTTTTTCACCAGGGCCACCGGTTCGTAGGAAAGGCCGTCAATCTTAACGGGTATGCCCCGGTCAAACTCGATTTCCACATAAGCAGGCCGGTCGGGAGCTTGTTCCGGCGGGGTTACGATCTGCAGCATTTCCGGTTTTGGTTCGTTCCACGGGTCTTCTAAATCCCCGCCTTCATGGCTTAGATGCCACAGGTTCCGGTCCCGGCTGTAAATACTCTTCTTCGTGACCGGCACGGGAATGCCCCGGGCTGCCGCATAGTCGATGGCATCTTCCCGGGATTTGATGTCCCACAGCCGCCAGGGAGCGATGACTTTAAGATCGGGGTTGAGGGCTTTGACGGTGACTTCAAAACGCACCTGGTCGTTGCCTTTGCCCGTAGCGCCGTGGGCTACCGCTTCCGCCCCTTCCCGCTCCGCAATTTCCACCAGCCGCTTGGCAATGACGGGCCGGGCCATGGCAGTGCCTAACAGGTACTTGCCTTCATAAACGGCGCCGGCCTTCAAAGTGGGCCAGATGAAGTCCTTGACGAATTCCTCCCGGAGGTCTTCAATATAGATTTTGGCGGCGCCTGACTTGATGGCCTTTTCCTCCAGGGGCGCCAGTTCTTCCCCTTGGCCTAAATCTGCCGCCATGCAGATGACTTCGTACCCTAAGTTTTCCTTGAGCCAGGGAATGATGATGGAAGTATCCAGTCCGCCGGAATATGCCAGGACAACTTTTTTCATGGGCAATTCTCTCCTTTAATCGGTTTCTCCGCTGGTTTGTCTCAGCATGATGTTTACCCTCCTCGGCGGGCCAAGGAGAGTAGAGGGCAATGTTAACGGCCCGGCCAGGCCGGGGCCGGGAAAACTCCATGCAGGTGGCAAACCGCCGCTTATGCCGGTTATTCCACGGTAACGCTTTTGGCCAGGTTTCTGGGTTTATCCACGTCGCAGCCTTTGGCCACGGCGATGTAATATGCGTAAAGCTGCAGGGGAACAGCCGCCAGCACCGGTGTCAGCAGCGGATGGGTGGCGGGGATGTGAATCACCCGGTCCGCTTCCTGTCTAATGGCCTCGTTTCCTTCCACCGCCACGGCGATGACAAAAGCTCCCCGGCTCTTGACTTCCTTGATATTGCTCAAGGTTTTTTCAAGCACATGAGGCTGGGTGGCCAGGGCGATGACCGGGGTCCCTTCTTCGATGAGGGCGATGGTGCCGTGCTTCAATTCCCCGGCGGCATAGGCTTCGGAATTGATATAGGAAATCTCCTTCAGCTTGAGGGAGCCTTCTTTGGCGACGGCGTAATCCAACCCCCGGCCGATGTAAAAGATGCTGGGGACGTTAAAGGTTTCCACGGCGCATCTTTGAATGAGCTCCTTGTTTTCAATTACCGCCTGGGCCAGTGCCGGCAGTTTGCCCAGTTCTTCGATGATGCCGGTGTATTCTTCCGGCGCGATCCTGCCTAATTTACAGGCAAAATCCAAGGCCATTAGGTAGAGGCATAAGAGCTGGGTGGTGTAGGCTTTGGTGGAGGCGACGGCGATTTCAGGCCCGGCCCAGGTATAGAGGACGCTGTCCGCTTCCCGGGAGGCAGTACTGCCCACCACGTTCGTAATGGCGATGACCCGGGCGCCTGCTTGTTTGCACAGGCGCAAGGCGGCCAGGGTGTCGGCGGTTTCCCCGGACTGGCTGATGATGATCGCCAGGTCGCTGGCATCAATGAACGGGTCCATGTACCTGAACTCCGAGGCAATTTCCACGTTCACCGGGAGGCGGGCCGTTTTTTCAATGACATATTTGCCCACCACCCCGGCATGGTAGGCGGTGCCGCAAGCGATGATCCAGATCTTTGCGGTCTTTGCTAATCGCTCTTTGGTCATGTTTAACTCACTTAAATCAACTTTTCCTGCTCGAAGGCGGGAAGCCAGCGTATCCCGGAGGGCTTTGGGTTGTTCGTGGATTTCTTTGAGCATGAAGTGCTGGTAGCCGGCTTTTTCGGCGGCTTCCACGTCCCAGGTGATTTCCATGATTTCTTTGCTGACCGGGTTGCCGAACTGGTCGACGACTTTGACCCGTTCTTTCCAGATGACGGCGATTTCCCGGTCTTCCAGCAGGATGACTCTCCTGGTGTGCTTCAAAATGGCGGGAATATCGGACGCAAAATAGTTTTCCCCTTGACCCAGGCCGATCACCAGGGGACTGTCTTTCCTGGCCACCACCACCCGGTCGGGATGAGCCCTGGCGATGACCCCCAAGGCATAAGAACCTTCGATTTTATCCAGGGCCCTTTGGACCGCTGCCACCAGGTCTCCCTGGTAGAAATGGTTAATCAAATGGGCTACCA
>DULZ01000060.1 GCA_012840125.1 Clostridia bacterium
CGCCTCGGCGGCTTCGCCGAAGTGGAGCTCGGCTACACCGAAGAACAGGCCGTGCAAGAAGCCTGCCGCTGCCTCCGCTGCGATTACCGGGAGTAGTGTCAAGGCAAATATGTGGTTGAAGGAGGGAGCAGAATGGAATTAGTTACTTTGACCATTGACGGCCGGGAAGTACAGATCGAAAAAGACAAAACAATTCTTGACGCAGCGAAGAAAGCTAATATCCACATCCCTACCCTTTGTTACCTGGCGGAAATCAACCAGATCGGCGCTTGCCGCATCTGCCTGGTGGAGGTGGAAGGCGCCAGAACACTCACGGCAGCCTGCACCGCTCCCGTAGCCGAAGGCATGAAAGTATATACCAATACCCCGCGGGTCCGCAAAGCACGGCGGACGAACTTGGAACTCCTTTTGTCCAACCATGATGACAACTGCCCGGCTTGTGCCAGGAACCTGAACTGTGAACTGCAGAGCCTGGCCCAGAGCTTCGGCATCAGGGAAAACAGGTTTAAGGGACAAAGACTGGATTTTCCCAAGGATACGTCTACCCCGGCCCTCATCCGGGATCCAAACAAATGCATCCTGTGCCGGCGCTGCGTCGCCGTCTGCCGTGAAGTCCAGACCGTCAAAGCCATCGTACCCCTGGAAAGAGGCTTTACCACCATCATCGGCCCCGCGTTCCAGGAAAACCTGTCGGATTCCACCTGCGTCCAGTGCGGCCAGTGCGCCCTGGTGTGCCCCACCGGCGCTATTGTGGAAAGAGAATACATTGACGAGGTCTGGGCCGCCATTGATGATCCCGAGAAGCATGTGGTGGTGCAAACCGCGCCCGCCATCCGGGTTGCCATCGCCGAGGAATTCGGCGGGGAACCGGGGGAAATCAGCACCGGCAAGCTGGTGGCTGCCCTCCGGCGCCTGGGGTTTGACAAGGTCTTCGACACGGACTTCACCGCCGACCTGACCATTATGGAGGAAGGCAGCGAATTCCTGCATCGCCTGCAGCACGGCGGCACCCTGCCCCTGATGACCTCCTGCAGCCCCGGTTGGATTAACTTCATCGAAACCTTCTATCCCGAGCTGCTGCCCCATCTCTCGACCTGCAAGTCGCCCCAGCAGATGTTTGGCGCCCTGGCCAAGACCTACTACCCGCAGAAGGCCGGCATCGACCCGGCCGATGTGGTCAGCGTCTCCATCATGCCTTGTACGGCGAAGAAATACGAGAGCCAGCGCCCGGAGATGAGAGACAGCGGTTACCGGGATGTGGATTACGTGCTGACCACCAGGGAACTGGCCCGCATGATCCGGCAAGCCGGCATTGACTTTGCCACATTACCCGAAGAAGACTACGACGATCCCCTGGGCATCTCCACCGGTGCCGGTTTGATCTTCGGCGCCACCGGCGGGGTCATGGAAGCAGCTTTGCGCACCGCTTATGAACTGGCCACCGGCAAAGAACTCAAGGAAATCAACTTCTACGATGTCCGGGGCCTGGACGGCATCAAAGAAGCTCAAGTAGACGTGGACGGTACCCAGGTCAAGGTGGCGGTAGCCCACGGCCTGGGGAATGCCCGGAAACTGATGGAGCGAGTGAAGGCAGGGGAAGCTGACTATCACTTCATTGAGGTCATGTGCTGCCCCGGCGGCTGCATCGGCGGCGGCGGCCAGCCCATTCCCACCAACACGGAAATCCGGGCCAAAAGAATCAAGGGCATTTACGCCGGCGACGAAGCCATGCCCCTGCGTAAATCCCATGAAAACCCAGCCGTCCAGCAGCTGTACAAGGAATTCCTGGGACAACCCTTGGGCGACATGTCCCACAAGCTGCTGCATACCCATTACACACCTAAAGAAAAATACTAGTGCGGCTGCCTGCCTTCAGGCATAACGGTCAATCCGGCCGGTGTTGCCCCGGGGCGAAAAGCGGAGGGAGTAGGAATGAGCATCAAGCCCCGGCCCAACACCGGCCCTGTTTTATCGATCACCGGGCACATTCCCTCACCGCTTAACCGCAAAGCTAGTTTTGCTCCACCCGCAGCTGCACCTGCTGCCAAGGATCAATCTCGTACCGGCAATCTTTGAACCATTCCCAGTTGGACGCCAGGCAATTATATGCTGCATCCACCCTGGCGTAAGCCCGGTTCAATTCCTCCGGAGAATAGAGGACGCGCCAGTGATGCCGCTTTTCCTCCCCCGCGGCTCTTTGCCCTACCGGCAGAACTGACATGGAAATCCCTCCCTTGCCGTGAAATCTGATTATAAATTCCCGTACAACCCTGCGTTCAAACCGTTTTCACGCACATTTTTGTCATACTGGCGATGCAAGTTTGATGCCATACCGGGCCTGAAAAAGAAAAAAGCCGTCACCCATTGGGACGACTGCGTTTCCGCCGGCAGGAAAAGCAAACCCCTTCGCCGGCATCCGAAGGGATCCTGCCTGCTTGTTCAAACTCTTGAACAAGCATCAGCCAAATTCATGTTGAAGCTAAGCCAGGCGCTGCATCAGCTTGTTCAAATAGTCGGACATGCCGTTTGTCTTTTTGAACGCCTGTCAGCAGTAGTCTTGAACATTGATATCCAGCCGTTTCAGCATTTCGTGGAAAGTGCTGCGGTTCATCCCCAAGGCTTTTGCCGCCCTCGCCTGGACCCAGCCATGGGCTTTTAAAGCATCTAGCACAAGCTTCCGCTCATAATCCCGGACGGCTTGCCGGTAGGAGAAGACCCCCGCCGGTTCCCCAGCCGCTCCCGTCAGGCTGGGGGGCAGGTCCTTCGGGGTAACCAGCTCTCCCTCGCAGAGAATGACGGCCCTTTCCACCACATTTTCCAGCTGCCGCACGTTTCCCGGCCAGGGGGCCTGCTCCAGGATTGCCATGGCTTCCGGGCTGAAGCCGGTACAGCGTTTGCCGTGCTTCTGGTTAAATTTCTCCAGGAAATGCCGGGCCAGCAAAGGAATATCCTCCCTCTTTTCCCGCAAAGGAGGCAGCACGATGCTGACCACATTCAACCGGTAAAACAAGTCCATGCGAAATCGCTTTTCTTCCACCATGCGCTCCAGGTCCTGGTTGGTAGCGGCAATGATCCGCACATCCACTTGCCGGGGCTGGGTATCACCAATCCGGAAGAATTCCCCCTGCTGCAGCACCCGGAGCAGTTTCCCCTGCAGCGACGGGCTCAGATCCCCTATTTCATCCAGAAACAGGGTGCCGCGGTGGGCTTCCTCGAACAGGCCTTTCTTAGCCTGGGTGGCCCCGGTAAAAGCCCCCTTGACATAACCGAAGAGCTCGCTCTCCAGCAGGTTTTCCGGCAGGGCGGCACAATTGATGGTGACGAAATTCTGCTCGCTGCGCAAGCTGTGATGGAAAATGGCCTGGGCCGCCAGGTCTTTCCCGGTGCCGCTTTCACCCCGTAACAAGACGGTGCAGTCCGTGGGCGCCACCTTGGCTATTAGATTCTTGACTTCTTGCATGGCCGGGCTGTTGCCGATCAAACCGTAATCGTGCCGTTCCCTCAACTGCTGCCGCAGCCGCAAGTTATGTTCTTGCAACTGCTTCACCAGGTACGGGAGACACATCTTGTTGTCTGCCAGCCCCCGGTAAACGGCCGCGGCCTTCTCCCGGCAGGTACTGTAGCCGCAGGCACCGCAGTTGAGCTCATCTTCCGGGGAGAACTTGTTCAGCTCCGCCAGGATCTTGTTGATTTCCCCTTCCGACGGCACCGGCAAAGGGGAACCCTTTGGTTTAAAACGGCGGGAAAGAAACACGACGGGCATGTCCTCCGGGTTCAAATCCTCCCGGCCCCGTTCCCGCTCCCGGTAATAAGCCACTATCCTTTCCCTTTTCTGAAAGATGTCCAGCTCCGTGCTCAGCATCGGCCCGTTGATGCACCCTTCACAGAACAAGGCATCGATAAAGTACTTTTTCCCACCGGATTCCTGCAGCGCGTCCAGCATGGCCAGGCAATTGTCCTTGCCTTCCACCGTCATGATCTCCGTCTTAAGGAGGTCATGGTCAAAAGCAGCGCTTTTTAAAAGCCCCCCGCTCAGGGGATAGACCCGGCCCAAGCCGGGGGGCGGGTTGTCGAAATCCATGGTACCCGTCACCGTATCGGGCAGGAGACCGCGCAATTCATCAAAAGTGAGCACGGCATCCACTCCCCAGGCCTCTTCCCGGTCGTTGATCTCTTCCTTCTTGGCAATACAGGGCCCGGCAAAAACCACCTTGACCCCCTCACCGTAACGGGCTTTAATATACCTCCCGGTGGCGACCATGGGGGACACCACCGGTACCAGGGCGGGAACCAGCTCCGGGTAGTATTTTTCCACCAGGTTGATGATAGCAGGGCAAGGAGTGCTGATCCAGGGGCCCTCCCCGGGTTGTTGGTCCAGTAGCCGGCGGTATTCCCGGGAGACCAGGTCCGCGCCCAGGGCCACTTCATATACTTTCCAAAAACCGGCTTGCTTCAAGGCCGCCACCAGCCGGCCGGGCTCCAGGTCCAGGAACTCGACGACAAAGGACGGGGCCAGGCAGGCCGCCACCCGCTCGCCGCCCCGGAGCCAGTCTTTCACCTGATCCAGTGCACTGACGATGGTTTTCGCTTTTTGAGAGCACACCTTGATGCAGTGCCCGCAGGCAATACACAGCTCCGGTACTACCTTCGCCTGCCCGTTTACCACTTTAATGGCTTTCACCGGGCAGTTGCGGACACAGGCATAACAACTCCGGCAATGGCCTTCCCTGGTAGAAACAATCCCCATGCTCTATCACCCCGGCTCGAAACGATTTCCAGATTCTTGTGACCGGCCTTTAGGTCATCCCCGGCGGGCACTTAGCTCCCGGCAGCTGAGTGCGCCACTGCATTGCACTGGGTAATACCTCTGGCGATGTCTTTAGTATCTAGGATTGTGAAAACATTAACAACCTTACTTATACTTTACCAGTTGCGGCAGCTTAATGCAAGCCTTAATCCAGCCACCCGGAGCCAGGGCAGCGCAGGCACCGGTACAAAAGCTCAAATAATCCGGTGGTCAAAATTCCTTCTCCCTTGCCTGGTTAAATTGGAACTATATTCCATTTGTTTCCATATCATATACCAGAAATTACCTGAAAGGAGAGAAAAGTATGTCGATGTATATCACCCATGACAAAAATGGAAAAGGGGATCATCACTGCCACAAAGATAAACCCGAGCCCTGCCCGCAGCTGCCCGGCACTCTCCTGCGGGTTTTCATCCCGGCCGGAGCGGTGCTCAATCTCTTGGCTTGTTTGAATTAACCTCCCCCAGCGGCATCTGCCTGGTAGTGCGGATCCCTCTCTTCCAAAACAACAGCGGCCCCAACCTGAATTCCATCATCGATACCATCCGGCAAGCCGGCGGCACCGTGGAAATCGTCACCGAATAACGAGCAGATGCCGGGTAAGGCGGCGCCTGGGTAGACCAAGCGCCGCCGGTTCTTAACATGGGTTAGTCTTTAAGGGAACCATTAAACAAAAGCGCAAATGTAACCAATAAGCACAATACCTGGCTATTGCAAGGCAAATGTTGTACTTCGACCGGGCCATGGCATCCTATTGGCTGTGGATGGTAGGAAAAAGCAGATAAATGTCGAAATACACATTGCGCTGGGGCAAGGCGGTTTGGTGACCGAAGCATAAGTTAAAGACTCTACTTGTGTACCGAGGTATCCGATACACGTACTAACAATCTATTTTCAACAGCCGCATTTGGTTTTTAAGAAGCAGTCATTTACCGAATGTACCTGCTATTGAGGATAGGTCATCTGGAATACTGCGGGAAGTCAGTGCTTGCTGGTACCGGCACGGTAACATCCAGGAGCACTTATCGTGATTGCCGAGAATGTACCATGCAGGAGGCTTGGAAACGCTAGTGCGCTCAAGTGCGAATTATCTGATATGCCTAGGTAATTCGCCTTTTGTGTTTGGTAAAAGCGTCATACACAGACAGTTGAGTACCTTTAATGTCTTATAATCAATAACAATTGGACGAGCATTTTTGACAAGCCTATACCCAGACTAAGAATATATAGAATATACTATCTTTGTGGGGGAATTCTGATATGGAAAACGGTCAACTGACCTGGATCACAAATTTCATTTGGAGCATCGCGGATGATGTGCTGCGCGACCTGTACGTGCGAGGCAAGTACCGCGACGTAATTCTCCCGATGACCGTGATCCGCCGATTGGATGCGGTGTTAGAGCCTACCAAACAGGCCGTGCTTGACTTAAAAGCTGCGCTTGACCAAGCTGGGATCATACAACAAGACGCCGCCTTGAGGCAGGCCGCCGGGCAAGCCTTCTACAACACTTCACCCTACACGCTACGCGACCTCCGGTCTCGTACCAGCCGCCAGCAACTAGAAGCGGATTTTCGCATTTATCTCGATGGTTTCTCGCCCAACGTGCAGGAGATCATCGACAACTTTGAGTTCCGCAACCAAATCCCCCGCTTAGCCAAAGCCGATGCTTTGGGGACGCTCATTGAAAAGTTCCTCGACCCATCCATTAACCTGAGTCCTTACCCCGTGCTGAACAGCGACGGCACCGTCCGGCTGCCCGGCCTCGACAATCACGCCATGGGCACCATCTTCGAAGAGCTGGTACGCCGCTTTAACGAGGAAAACAATGAAGAAGCCGGCGAGCACTGGACCCCACGCGACGCCGTGAGGCTGATGGCCCGCCTGATCTTCGAGCCGGTCGCTGACCAAATCGAATCCGGCACTTACCTGCTCTATGACGGCGCCTGTGGCACCGGTGGGATGCTCACGGTGGCCGAAGAAACCCTGTTGCAACTAGCAAAAGAACGTGGCAAACAAGTCTCCGTGCATCTTTTCGGACAGGAGATCAACGCCGAGACCTATGCCATTTGCAAAGCTGACCTTTTACTCAAGGGCGAAGGGGATGCCGCTGACAACATCGTGGGCGGGCCGGAGCATTCGACCCTATCCAACGACGCTTTCCCCGGTCGCACCTTCGACTTCATGCTCTCCAATCCACCCTATGGTAAGAGCTGGAAAAACGATCTGGAACGCATGGGTGGCAAAACAGGCATCAAGGACCCGCGCTTTGTCGTGCAGCATCGTGGAGAGGAGCTTTCCCTAATCACCCGCACCAGCGACGGCCAAATGCTGTTTCTAGTGAACATGCTCTCCAAGATGAAGCACGATACCCCCCTCGGCAGTCGCTTGGCTGAGGTACACAACGGCTCGTCGCTTTTTACGGGGGACGCCGGCCAGGGCGAAAGCAATATTCGCCGCTGGATTATTGAAAACGACTGGCTCGAGGCGATCATCGCCCTGCCGCTCAATATGTTCTACAACACCGGTATCGCCACCTATATCTGGGTGCTCACAAATCGCAAACCCAAACACCGCAAGGGACGTGTTCAGCTTATCGATGCGACGCAATGGTACAAGCCCCTGCGTAAGAACCTGGGCAAGAAAAACTGCGAGTTATCTGAAGAAGATATCCGTCGCATCGTTGATACTTTCCTCGAATTCGAGGAGACCGAGCAATCCAGAATTTTCCCCAATGCATCCTTCGGTTACTGGAAGGTAACGGTTGAACGTCCCTTACGCCTGCAAGGCATCGACCCCGAACGCGCTTACACCCCTAGGGAGATCAAGGAGCTTCGGGAGAAAGCTGAGCGGGCAGACGACGCACCGCCGGTCATCAAGAAGATTCATAAACCGGGCACCACGCCCGATCCGCTTCGCGGGCTGTTTGAGGCTACCATTCAAGGCAAGTTGCGCGTGGTTGAGTACGAGCCTGACACGGAACTTCGCGATAGCGAGCAGGTCCCCTTCCTCGAGTGCCCGGCGTGCCATCAACCCGGTTACCTGCCGAACTCGAAAGACCAGCGCGTAGCCATAGAGACCTTCCTGCGCCGGGAGGTGCTTCCCTACGCGCCTGACGCGTGGTACGACCCTGCTAGCGTCAAAGTGGGATATGAGATCAACTTCAACCGATACTTCTACAAGCCAAAGACCCTGCGCACTCTGGAGGAAATCCGCGCCGACCTTCTGGCGGTGGAGAAAGAGGCAGATGGATTATTGGATGAACTTCTGGGAGGATCAATGAGATGAGTGCGGTCCCACCTTTTCCCAATGCTCAGATTGAAGCACTGGCGCGCTTACTTGGTGACTGCGGTACAGGAAGCGAGATTTCCCGAGTTCTTCAGGAAAGGGGACTGCTGGACCATTCCGGCGAATCTACGAAGTGGCGACGCCTTTACTGGGTATTTCAACATTATCAGAATGAGTACAAGTGTGCCAATCACGTGCTTGATTTCGTACGCGCATTTCTCGCCCCAGCTCGGTTTATTGGCCGGCATGAGGAGTTCGAGACTTATCGACAGCGCCTCAACCAAATCTTACTTTTTTCCGGGTTAGAGTACGGACCCGATGGGCAATTTCGTCGAGTGAAGGCAGTGACGACACTTGACGAGGCAGAAAAACGTGTACAGACTATCCGGGCGAAGTTAAAAGGCCGTAGTGTCCATCCGGAGGTGTTAAAGTATTGCCGAGCCGAACTAATGCAGGACAACTACTTTCATGCCGTATTCGAAGCAACAAAAGGACTTGCCCAACGTATCCGAAACATGACGGGCGTTCAATTGGACGGCGCCGCGCTCGTTGATCATGTTTTCGCTATTGACCGACCCCTTATCGCTCTGAACTCTCTCCGGACAGAAAGCGAGAAGTCAGAGCACAAAGGCTTCGCATTACTATTGAAAGGGTGCTTCAGCGCCATCCGGAACCCACGTGCTCACGAACCAAGAGTCTTGTGGAAAGACGGAGAAGACGACGCTGTAGACTACCTTACACTCCTTTCTTTATTACATCGCAAGCTGGATGATGCCGTGCTTGTTCGTAGAGGAGGCCAGCCATGATACATACCCTGACTGCCTATCCCGCCTACAAAGACTCAGGCGTGCCGTGGCTTGGAAAAGTGCCAGCACATTGGGAGGTGCGGCGACTACGTAATACTGTGGAGACACGAATCAGCAATGTTGACAAACACTCCAAGGAGGGCGAGGAACCCGTTCGCCTCTGTAACTATGTAGATGTGTACAGGCACGAGAGAATCCATTCCAACATGGAGTTCATGAAGGCAACGGCATCAGTGGAAGAAATTGAGCGGTTCCGCCTGGAAAAGGGCGACGTTCTGATCACGAAGGATTCTGAGGTATGGGATGATATTGGAGTGCCCGCGCTCATCGAGTCCTCGGCGCCAGACCTTATCACCGGCTACCATTTGGCCTTATTGCGCCCAAAGCAGGTGGTCGAAGGAGCATTCTTGCTTCGTGCCCTTCAGAGTCCCCAAGTCGCCTACCAATTTTATGTCGAAGCGAAAGGAGTAACGCGTTACGGGCTTTCACATGGTGCAATTAAGTCGGCAGTGATACCCCTTCCACCCCTGCCCGACCAGAACGCCATCATGCGGTTTCTTGATTGGGCGGAGCTGCGGATTCGGCGGGTGATCCGAGCGCGGCAGCGGCGGATCAAGCTGCTGGATGAGTACAAGCGAGTCCTTACACACCAGGTCGTCACTGGCAAGTTCAATGTTCGCACGGGTCAGCCTTATCCGGCTTACAAGCCTTCCGGTGTGGAATGGCTTGGCCGGGTTCCTGAATACTGGGAAGTGCGACGGCTCAAGACGATTGTAGATCACATTAACAAGCAAACTAACACCAAAAATGAAGAGGAACTGTACATAGCACTAGAACACGTTGAGAGTTGGTCAGGTAGACTTCTGGTGTCATCCAGAGAAGCACACTTTACCAGCGCCGTGAAGCGCTTTCGAACTGGAGATATTTTATTCGGAAAGCTCAGGCCATATCTTGCTAAGGTTGTTCAGCCCAAACAAAACGGCGTCTGCGTCAGCGAGTTCCTTGTCTTGCGCGCAAGATCGGTTATTGCACCCGAGTACCTTGAGGTAGTTCTTCGATCAGCACTAGCTATTGATTTTATAAACAGCTCTACGTACGGTGCCAAGATGCCACGGGCTGAGTGGACATTCGTCGGTAGCATGCTGTTTCCGCTTCCATCGCTTTCCGAACAAACCGCTATCGTTGAATACCTCAACGGTCAAACGGCCAAGATCGACGCCGCTATTGCCGCCACCCGCCGCGAAATCGAACTCTTGCAAGAATACCGCACCCGCCTGATTGCCGACGTTGTTACCGGCAAGGTAGATGTACGCGAAGTAGCGACCCAGTTGCCGGACGAGCCAGCCGAGGAAGCGGCTGAGTTAATGGAAGCGGACGAGATAACCGAAGGCGAGGCGGAAAATGATGCCGCCACAG
>DULZ01000061.1 GCA_012840125.1 Clostridia bacterium
AAGGTAACTTCAATGTCATCTTTTGCGAGCGGGGCATACGTACTTTCGAGACCTATACCCGTAACACCTTGGATTTAAGCAGCGTCCCTGTGATTAAGCAGTTGACCCATTTGCCCATCGTGGTAGATCCAAGCCACGGTACCGGCAAGTGGCAGCTGGTGAAACCGATGGCTTTAGCAGCAGTCGCCGCCGGAGCCGACGGGCTGATGATCGAAGTACATCCAAACCCCAGCGAAGCCCTGTCCGACGGCCCTCAATCCCTTACCCCTGAAAACTTTAAGGCTTTAATGACAGAGCTGCAATCAGTGGTGCAAGCAATTCAAAGGACATTGGAGCGATGCGATGATTAAAATAGGCTATCTAGGACCCGAGGGAACTTTTTCAGAAAAAGCCGCCCGTATGTGGCTACAATGTGTTTCAACACCCCACCGCCTGGAAGCAAAAGAAAACCTGCCGCAGCTTTTTCGCGACCTGGAAAACGGGCAGCTGGCCCAGATCATCGTGCCGGTGGAAAACTCGATTGAAGGAGCTGTAACGGTCACCCAGGATTACTTGATCAGCTTACCAGGCATCAAGGTGCTAGGAGAGATTAGCCTTGCCGTGGAACACTACCTGGTGGCTAAAACCCTGCTCCCGTTAGCCGACATCACCGCCGTTTACTCTCATCCCCAGGCCCTGGCCCAGTGCCACCGGTTCCTGGAACGTCACCTTGGAAAGGCGAAATTAGTGCAAACTACCAGCACGGCGGAAGCAGCTCGCCTGGTCAGCGAAGCGGCAGAACCCATCGCCGCCGTCACGTCGGCAGACGCGGCGGCCAAATACCACTTGGCGGTCCTGGCAGAAAGAATTCAAGATTTTCACGGCAACAAAACCCGTTTCTGGGCTGTGGGTTTACCGGAAACATGTACCATTAACATAAGTAAAGAACATTGTGACTTCAAGACTTCTATCGTGGTGGCTTTACCTTACAATCGTCCCGGGGGCCTGCACATGATCTTGACGGAATTCGCCGCCGCTTCCCTGGACCTAACACGGATCGAATCCAGGCCCACTAAGAAAGAATTAGGAGAGTATCTCTTCATCATTGATTTTCTTGGCCATGTCCATGAGGAAACCGTGGCTAAGACATTTAACAAACTGCAGTCTAAGGACGTGATGATCAAAGTGCTGGGTTCTTTTCCGGTGCTTACCTAAAACCTGCGAAACAAGGAGGAAACGGCTTGAATATAGAAGTTGCCCGCACAGGTCCATTAACCGGTGAACTGGAAGTACCCGGTGACAAATCCATCTCCCACCGGGCAGCCATCCTGGGAGCCATCGCCGAGGGCAAGACTCGCATTAAAGGCTTTTTGGAAGGTCAGGACTGCCTTCATACCCTTCAATGTTTGTCATCCCTAGGGATTCATGTGGAGCAGTTGCAACCGGGTGATTACATTATTCACGGGAAAGGTCTGCATGGATTGAGCGAACCGGATAACGTGCTGGACGTGGGTAATTCCGGGACTACCATTCGTTTGCTGGCGGGTTTACTGGCCAGCCGGCCTTTCACCAGCATCTTGACCGGCGATGCATCCATTAGATCTCGCCCCATGGATAGGGTCATTGTGCCTTTAACCCAAATGGGTGCTACCATTTACGGCAGGGAGAATAATAAGCTGGCTCCGTTATTTATCAAGGGCGGTACTCTTCGCGGCATTAACTACCGTCTTCCTGTGGCCAGCGCCCAGGTCAAAAGCGCCATCCTGTTGGCCGCTCTGGGAGGCAGCGATACAACTTGCATAGAGGAACCATTGCGTTCCCGGGATCATACCGAGCGTATGCTGGCCGCCTTCGGTGCCGGCATTACGGTGCAGGACCTGAGCATCCAAATCACACCGCAAGACACCTTGACGCCCCAGGAAATCCTGGTCCCAGGTGACATCTCCTCGGCTGCTTTTTTCATGGTGGCTGCCAGCATTGTCCCCGGCTCAGATATCATCATTAGAAACGTAGGAGTGAACCCTACGCGAACCGGAGTGATTACGGCTTTACAAGCTATGGGAGCCGGCGTAGAAGTGATGAATTACAGGGAACAAACGGGGGAACCTGTAGCTGATGTCCGGGTGAGATATGCTCCCCTGAAAGGTATTTCCTTTGAACCGGCCTGGATCCCTACTTTAATCGATGAGATCCCCGCCCTTTGCATCGCGGCAGCTTTCGCCGAAGGGATAACCGTCATCCGTCATGCCCGGGAATTGAGGGTCAAAGAAACCGACCGGATCCGGATTATGACTCAGGAATTGACCAGGTTTGGAGCTAAAGTACAGGAGCTGCCTGACGGTATGATCATTGAAGGTTGTACAGAACTGAAAGGTACCACCTGTTATTCCCATGGAGACCACCGCATCGCCATGGCGCTGTCCGTCTTAGGTTTACGTGCCACAGGCACCACCACCATTGTCCAAGCGGAAGCGGTCAATGTATCGTACCCAGATTTCTTCGTTACATTACAGTCATTAAAATGAGGTGTTGCCATGCTTCCTAATATCGCCATCGACGGGCCTGCCGGCGCGGGAAAAAGTACCGTCGCCCGCTTGGTAGCAAAAAGGCTGGGGCTCACCTATCTCGACACCGGTGCCATGTACCGGGCTTTGACCTGGAAAGCCCTACAGAACAGCGTTCCCTTGACCCAAGAGGGCCTGGCAGAATTGGTTCGCAACACGGAAATCACTTTTGTACAGGACCCAAACCATGATACGCCTAGGGTTTTTTGTGATAACATTGACGTAACAGAACATATCCGGTCACCGGAAGTTTCCAACCATGTTTCCCTGGTTTCTTCTTTTGCCGAGGTGCGTCAAGGGTTAACCCAATTGCAGCGAAAGTATGCGGCAGAGGGCGGTATCGTAATGGACGGCCGGGATATTGGCACGGTCGTGATGCCCAATGCATCTTTTAAGTTCTTTCTGACGGCTTCCTTGGAGGAGAGAAGCCGCAGGCGGTATGAAGAAATGAAAAAAAAGGGCATAGACGTGGACCCGACCACGGTCTACCGAGAAATTGCGGCCCGGGATGAGGCGGACCGGAACCGGCCCGTCGCTCCGTTAACCGCGGCTGAAGACGCTGTTATTGTTGATACAACCAATTTGTCCATCGAACAAGTAGTGGATCTGATCGTTGCCCAATGTCAAGGGGGTGAGTCAAAATGACCTTGTACAGGATACTGAGACCTATCGCCTGGCTCATCCTGAAGCTCTGGAACCGGTTAGAGGTCCATGGCCTGGAAAACCTCCCGCCGCAAGGAAAATTAATCGTCGTGGCTAATCATGTGAGCGTGTTAGACCCGATCGTCTTAGGAGTCGGTTTACCCCGACCCATTCGTTTCATGGCCAAAAAGGAATTGTTCGATATACCCGTCTTAGGGGGACTCATTTCCCTGTTAGGCTCTTTTCCCGTAGACAGGAATAAGACAGATTTTCAGGCTGTCAAGCAATCTTTAAGGATACTGGCAAGTCAAGAGGTGTTAGGTATCTTCCCGGAAGGGGGCACGCGCAAGAATGCCACCAGAATTGTTTTTAGTACCGGTGCAGCGGCCATCGCCCTCAAGAGCAAAAGTCCTGTCTTACCGGTAGCCATTATCGGTACCGCTTCCATTCCCAAGGCCATCCTTTTCGGCAAGCTTAAGGTCAACATTGGCCCGGTTATCACCTGGCCGCAGCAGTATGAAGGCAAGCTGCAAGACGATGACGTAGAACGGCTGACCAGGGAAATGGAAAAGGCCGTACAAGGACTGAAATCCGCCTAAGTTTGCGGAAAACTGCTAAACCTTTCTGGCTTTTGCAGGATTCTATCACTTTTTCACGAAAGATAATAATGATTGACTTCACGTGCAAAATAAATATAGAGCAGCATTTTACGACCTGAAGGTGAATTCTCTTGGAGATTTTGGTGGCTCCCAGAGCCGGTTTTTGTTTTGGTGTCAAAAGAGCCCTAGATATTGCACTGAATAGCCTACAAGCAGGTAATAACGTCTATACATACGGCTCCCTGATTCACAACCAGCAGGTAGTAGACAAGTTAGCAAAACTAGGTCTTAAGACTGTCGAGGATCCCCGGGAAATCGCAGCAGGAAAAGTCATCATTCGCTCCCATGGTGTTGGCCCTGAGACGCTGGAGGCAATTCAGGCAAAGGGCCACAAAGTGATCGATGCTACCTGTCCTTTTGTGAAAAAGGCACAACGGATTGCACACCGGTTGGACAATGATGGCTTTCAAGTGGTCGTGGTAGGTGACAAAGAGCATCCGGAAGTCAAGGGTATTGTAGAGTGGACCCAGAACCGTGCTATCGTCATCAAAGATCCTCAAGAAGTACAATTACTACCTTTTTTCCCCAAGATTGGTGTATTGGCACAAACCACATTGGATTTTTCCACCTTTGAAGAGGTAACGAGGCTCCTACGAGGCAAAACCCAGCAACTGCAAATCCATAACACCATTTGCAGTGCAACAAAAATCAGGCAGGAGGAAGCCTTTAAGCTGGCCCAAGCGGTAGACGTGATGATCGTCATAGGCGGGAAGCACAGTGCCAATACAAGGAAACTTGCGAGCATTTGCCAGAGGGCGGGTACGCTGACCTTTCAAATTGAACAGGCTGGCGAACTTGAACCCCATTGGTTTACAAATGCTAAGCGAGTGGGGGTCACAGCTGGTGCCTCTACTCCAGATTGGATTATTGAGGAGGTTGTTGAAAGAATGACAGAGCTGAATGAAGAAAAAAACTTGACAACGGAGGAGGTCCAAGAAGCTGGGAACCCCGAAATGGGGAATCAAGCAGCGGCCCAAGGGGGATCCAACCAAAGAAGTGAAGAAGTAGACTTGGATTTAGCCAGCAATCCCATGGAACTACACCGGGGGGATATCATTTCCGGGACTGTAGTTCAGGTTAATGATAATGAAGTGATGGTGGATGTAGGCGGCAAATCCGAAGGTATTATCCCATTAAACGAATTGGCCAATCGTCCCATTACTAACCCCCATGAAGTTGTTGCCGTAGGCGATGAAGTTAAAGTCTTTGTCCTGCGGGTGGAAAATGAGGAAGGTCACCCGGTACTGTCCAAGAGAAGAGCAGACCGCGTTATTGCCTGGGAAGTTTTAGAAAAGGCTTTGGAGACCGGTGAAGAATTGAGAGCACCCGTCATCGAAGTGGTGAAAGGAGGTCTGCTTGTTGACGTAGGTGTACGCGGTTTTGTCCCTGCTTCCCTGGTGGAAAGAGGCTATGTGGAGGACCTGCAGCAGTATGTGGGGAAAGAACTTCGCTTGCGGGTCATCGAGCTGGACCGCGGCAAGAACAAAGTGGTCCTGTCGCAAAAGGCCATTCTGGACGAAGAATACGAAAAACTGCGGGAAGCTACCTGGGCTAGTTTACAAGAAGGGCAAGTCATCAAAGGTATTGTTAGGCGTTTGACTGATTTCGGCGCATTTGTCGATATCGGCGGCATTGACGGTTTGCTCCACGTTTCCGAACTCTCTTGGGGTAGAATAGACCATCCCAAAGACGTGTTATCGGAAGGCCAGGAAATAGAAGTCAAAGTCCTAGCTGTCGATCGGGCCGCGGAAAAAGTCTCTTTAGGCTTGAAACAATTACTGCCAAATCCCTGGGATACTGCCGAAGAACGGTACCCGGTAGGCTCCGTTGTCCAAGGAAAAGTACTGCGGATAGCCTCTTTTGGCGCCTTTGTGGAGGTAGAACCCGGCATTGAGGGATTAGTGCATATTTCTCAATTAGCCAATCATCACGTGGAAAAAACCGAGGATGTAGTTTCCGTGGGAGATATTATCCCGGTCAAGGTACTGAGCGTGGATCAGGCTGCCCACCGGATGAGTCTCAGTCTGAAAGAAGCCCGCAAGGCAGAACGCCCTCAACCTCCGAAACAAGAAACGGTTAAAGAAGAAGAGAATTCAGGTGTTAAGTTGGGGGATCTCTTTGGTGAACTATTCGAAGAAAACACGAACGCCTAACCGGCAGTCCCTGCAGTTGAGCCGGAAGCTGGATCACCTGCAGTTGACCAAAGAACTGGACGACGGCCCATTATCAACCGGTTTTGAAGATGTTCACTTGATTCATCAGGCGGTCAGCCCCCTCCAACTTGATGAAGTCGACAGCGGGGTCACATTTTGCAACAAGAAGCTTTCAGTGCCTTTCATCATCAATGCCATGACCGGAGGACCGGAGATATCCTCGCACATCAATGCCTGCCTGGCCAGGGTGGCAGCGGAGCTCCACATGGGTATGGCAGTGGGTTCGCAAGCACTGGCCCTTAACGACCCCAATGCGGCGTTAACCTATACAATTGCCCGTCAGGAGAATCCTCACGGGCTCATTTTGGCCAATTTGAGTGCTTTGGCGTCTCCTGACGAAGCTTTACGAGCTATCGAAATGCTGTCAGCTGATGGATTGCAGCTGCACTTAAATGCGGCCCATGAACTGGCCATGGCTGAAGGGGACCGGGATTTCAGGCGTGCGCTGGATAACATCGCCGCCATCGTAGAAAAAGTACCCGTTCCCGTCATTATGAAAGAAGTTGGCTTTGGGCTTTCCGTTGAAACAGCCAGGCAGCTTTTCGCCCATGGCGTCGCCCATTTTGATGTGGGGGGACAAGGTGGCACTAATTTCGGCACCATTGAACGGGTGCGGCAAAAACAGGCCGGGCCGTCGGTCTTTGAGCTGTGGGGCATTCCCACCGCTGTTTCCGTGGCTGAAGTCAGCAGTCAAGGGTTACCCGTGACCATCATTGCGTCCGGAGGGATACGTTCGGCCCTGGACGGAGTCAAAGCAATGGCTCTAGGCGCTGACTTAATCGGCATTGCCGGACCCGTAGTCAAACTCCTGCTGGACCACACGGAAGCGGAAGTACTTAATTATTTCCACCGGCTGATCTATGATTTTCGGGCGTTGATGCTGCTGGCCGGCGCTCGTTCACTAGAAGATTTAAAGAAAGTGCCGGTGGTGATAACCGGCAGAACCAAAGACTGGCTGGAACAAAGAGGAATACTGGACCATTACCGCCAGCGTACACGCATTCATTAACCGCCACACGGCGGTTTTTTTGTATATTTGCCAGGGAGCAGGGGAATCCTATTAGCATAAACTGCACTACAAGGGGTGGCAGTATGAGTGGATATCCGCTGGGAATAATCCTGCTCATTGTCGTTACCATTTTAATCTATTTCGGCTTGGCACATCGCGTGCTGGACAGGCTGCGCATTAATGACCGGACTGCTTTGCTATTACTTGGAGCTATCATCGCCGGCAGTTTCATCAATATTCCCATCACCGACGGCCCTCCGGCGGTCACCGTAAATGTTGGCGGTGCCTTGATTCCTTTTGGGCTGGCAGTTTATCTGCTGGCCAAGGCGGGCACAAGGGCGGAATGGATTAGAGCCATAGTAGCTACCGCCATCACCGTGGTTGTTATCACCCTGGTGAACCGGTATCTCTTTGCCGATGATCCCTGGCGCGGCAGAATTGATTTCATAGATCCTTTGCTGGCTTATCCTATTGTCGCTGCAGTCGTGGCGTACCTAGCAGGCCGTTCCAGGCGATCCGCATTTGTGGCAGCCACCTTGGGCGTCTTGAGCTTAGACGTCATGAACTATATCCAGTTGGTAAACAACAAGATTCCCGGTCGCGTAGCTTTTGGAGGCGGCGGGGCTTTTGATGCAGTGATCATGGCCGGCATCGGTGCGGTTATCCTGGCAGAAATCATTGGTGAAAGCCGAGAACGGCTCCAAGGAGGGCCGGAAAAAGAAGGAAGACCTCCGGAGCTGCTTGAAAGCCTTGACAAGGCTGTACCTCAACCGGCACAAAAACCACTGGCAAAGGAGCCACAGGAAAGGAAAGATCATGATGCAAAGACCGACGAATAGATGGATCACGCTGGGGATTGTCGCTCTTTTGGCAGGGATCATCATACTGGGCTATCAAACCAGTAAACCGGCTGAACAAGCAGCAGCAGAGTTTGAACTCGACCTACCGGATTTAGGGGTATGGGAGCAAGAGAGGGATGACGGGGGCTACTATACCATAGTAGATGAAGAAGGCAACATCCTGGACAAGACTATCCGGCAGGTGCACCCGGAAGACGAGTTCATTGCCGCGAACAACCGCCACTACCGGGTGGAAAGAGTGGAAGGCGACAAGGCGTATGCCAAACTCCTCACGGAAAATGCCCTCGCCGGCCTAGACCTCATTATTGCCCAGCAGGTCGCGGCGCAAGGTAAAGAATCTAACAATAAAATTGCCATGTATCATACTCATACCGACGAATCCTATGTTCCCACCGACGGTACTGAAAGCATACCCGGCAACGGGGGCATCTATAAAGTAGGGGAGAGCATGGGAGAGAAGTTCCGGGAAAAAGGAGTAGAAGTTCTCTATGACAAGACCCCTCACGAACCTCACGATGCCGATGCCTACCGGCGCTCCAGGAGAACAGCCATCGAACTGATGAAAAAGACCCCCGCTGCCATTATTGATGTGCACCGGGACGGGGTACCGGACCCGGATTTCTACTACGCCAATGTGGCCGGTATGGATGTAACCAAGGTTCGCCTGGTAGTAGGGCGGCAGAACCAAAACATGCAAGCCAATTTGGATTTTGCGAAACAGATCAAAGCTCAATTGGACAAGTACTACCCCGGACTGGTACATGGGATTTTCATGGCTAAAGGCAATTACAACCAGGACCTTTCTCCCCGTTCCATTTTGGTGGAGGTGGGAACCCACACCAATGAACGACAATTGGCGGAACAAGGCGCCATGTTATTTGCCGACGCTCTGCCTGACATTCTGGGAATAAGCACCCCGGAAACCCCCAGGGCCCCAACGGATACTAGTACCCCGGGAGACAGGAGATCCCTCTGGTGGATCGTCACCATTGCCGTACTCGGTGCCGCTGCCTTCTTGCTTCTCAGTACCGGCAGCTTTGCGGGAGCCATGCGTAAACTGAAACAGTTTTCCTCAGATGAGTGGGCCAACTTCTTGGGAAGCCCCCACCGAAAAAAACGTAAAACCGGTCAAGATCCGGAAGAATAACATGACGGGCAGCCGGGCGGCTAAAAACACACACCGTCCCCGGCTGTCCGGTCCAAGCTGTTGGAGGTGTCATGTATATCATTTATCATTGTTTCGGCGGTGCTCACTCATCCATTACCGCCGCCTGCATCCATTTAGGTCTGATTGCGGAAAACAGCCTTCCCACTCCTGAAGAATTACTGGCCCTTCCTTTTTATGACCAAACTACCGACGACGACCACGGCTACTTGCGATATTTGGGAGACGACACGGCGGGCAACCGGGTTTTTGTCATCGGTCGCAGAGGTCTCAAAGATTGCTTTGTCACCCTGGTACAATCCCTCGCTTCCCTGTTAAATGTCTCAAGGGAAGAGTTTTTAATTGTAGATACGGTGCCATATGTTAACTGGATGATGATGGTTGGCGGCTTTACCTCCCGCCGCTTGGGTTGGATTAGGATCGGGCGTCCCCTGGTCATCAAAGGCACTCAAAAAGCATTTAAGAATTTGGTCAGGTTGGTACAAACCGTAAAGTCACAGGCATCAGGAGGGAATGCCCGTTGAAAAGCATAGTGTTTTTTTGTCATGCCTACGGTCGTGGAGCTCTTTATAGAGCTCTCATGCATCTGGGGGCCGTTGTGCCGGGAGAGCTGACAGCCCTCCAATGGTGTCAACTAACCTGGTGGAAACGCATTGACCGGCTGGCCCCGGGTCAGCTCCTGGAGGTGGGCCGCGACGCTGGGGGAAATCGTATTTATATCATGTGGGTAAAAAAAGACAAAGAGCTGGTCCCACGTCTGGCCCACACCCTAGCCGCCATTGCCGGCCGCCAGGGTCAAATCATCCTGGTAGATGCCCTCATCCATGACAACTGGAGAACCAACCTGGCTCGCTGCCTTAGGAGATTCTTCGGCAACAATTACCTGTCCCATTACTTATTCCTTACCGGGATCCGTCAATCACACCACGGACAATACCCTATCCCCAATCCCACTGTTTGAACCGGCCGGCTAGCTTGACGTTAGACAAATTATGTTGGATAATGAGGAGGATAGGGGTGACTAAACAATTGAAGAATGAAAAGTGCACCGGTTTAACAATCCAGAGCATATCGCCGCATAGTATCGGGGCCCGGTTAAACTGGAAACCCGGCGACCGGATCATCTCCATCAACGGCAGGAATATTAACGATATCCTGGATTACCGGTTCCAAGTAGCCGAGGACACGCTGGAAATATGTATCAGTACTTTAGAAGGCAACGTTACTTTATACCGAATTGAAAAAAATTTTGATGATGATCTGGGTGTATCCTTTACCGAAATAACCAATGACGGGATCAGACAATGCCGCAACCGTTGTCTTTTTTGTTTTGTGGATCAAATGCCCCCATCCCTGAGAAAATCCCTGTACGTGAAAGACGATGATTATAGGTATTCTTTCTTACAGGGGACTTTCGTGACTTTAACGAACGTAGATGAGGAAGACCTGAAGAAAATTGCTTCCATGCGTTTAAGTCCCCTCTATGTCTCAGTCCATACTACCAATCCGGAATTAAGAGCCCAAATGATGAGAAATAAGAAGGCTTCCCGGATTATGGAACAATTAGAGTTTTTGAGCCAACACGGCATTGAGATACACGCGCAAATAGTACTGTGTGAAGGTATTAACGACGGGGCAGAGCTGGCACGGAGCATCCGGGAATTGGCCCGGCTGTGGCCCGCAGTGCAATCCCTGGCGGTAGTCCCGGTGGGCTTAACCAAATTCCGCCGGGATCTGCCTTTGGTGCACGGCATCAGCCCGGGCAACGCTTTAGAAATCGTGGAATCTGTTTCCCGGTACCAGCAAGAGTATTTAGAAAAGATGGGGACAAGATTTGTCTTCCTGGCCGACGAGTTTTACTTGCAGACCGGTAAAGAGATTCCCACCCAAGAGGAGTATGAAGATTTTCCTCAACTGGAAAATGGGGTGGGGATTGTGCGCTTGTTCTTGGATGATTTTGCGGCAAGACTGGAGGATTTAAGAGAACCGCTGCCGGTTCAGGAACGCTGTCTCATCGTAACGGGCCGCGCCGCAACTCCCATCCTGGCTAAGGCTGTCGCTGAGCTGAACCGCCGTATTGCCGGCTATCCACTGGAGCTGGTGACGGTGGAGAACCACTTCTTGGGGAGCTCCGTGACGGTAACCGGCCTCTTATCCGGGGCTGACATAATCGAAACCCTGCAGGATCGGCTCCTGAAGGACAGTGATGCTACGGTATTGCTGCCGGATATCATACTAAATGATGACATGCTGACCATCGACAGTTATCACGCCAGCCAATTTGAGGCAATATTAGGCAATAAGGTCGTATTCTTGCCGACCAATGGTTCTAGCTTAATTGATTACCTGGTCAATCCCAGTTAGCGGAGGTCGAGCTATGTCTCAACAACCAATTGTTGCGATTGTAGGTCGCCCCAATGTAGGCAAATCAACTCTCTTTAACCGGATTGTCGGTAACCGGGTTGCTATTGTAGATGATACCCCGGGGGTGACGCGAGACCGCATTTACCAGCAAGCCGAATGGTTAGGACGCACTTTCACCCTGGTCGATACCGGCGGGATCACGGATCTTGCCGCCGGAGACTTCATTGAAAAACAAATGAGATATCAAGCCCAAGTGGCCATTGCCGAAGCTGATTTAATAGTTTTTGTGGTGGATTCTCGCACAGGCTTGACGCCTGATGACTGGTTGGTGGCTGATATTCTGAGAAAGACTGCCAAACCGGTCATTTTGGCAGTTAACAAAGTAGAGAATTTTGCGGATACTCACTTTTTATCGGAATTTTATGCTCTGGGCCTGGGGGACCCGGTTCCTGTCTCCGCCGCCCACGGCATGAATGTGGGTGACTTGCTCGATTTAGTAATCGCTAAATTGCCTGCAGTCACGGAGACAACCGATGATGAAGATGCCATTAAAGTAGCCGTGATCGGGAGGCCCAATGTGGGTAAGTCCTCACTGGTCAATTATATCTTAGGTGAACAACGTTCCATTGTCAGCAACATTCCCGGTACCACCAGGGATGCCATTGACAGTGAAGTTTGGATTGACGGGCGGAAATACATTCTGATCGATACTGCCGGCATTCGCCGTCGTTCCCGTATTAACGAAGCTGCGGAAAAGTACAGCGTCATGCGGGCCATCAGGGCAGTGGAACGGTGCCATGTTGCCCTGGTCATGATTGACGCTCAGGAAGGTGTTACCGAACAAGACAAGCGCATTGCCGGCTTACCCCACGAGGCCGGAAAAGCGAGCATTTTAGTGGTCAATAAATGGGATTTGGTAAAGAAAGACAGCAAGACCATGCATAAATTCGATCAAACGCTGCGGGAACAATTAAACTTCATCGCCTACGCGCCTTCCGTATACGTTTCCGCATTAAACGGGCAACGAGTTTCTAAACTGGTGGAACTCATCAATTTTGTAGATGAACAAGCAGTGAAACGCATTCCCACCAGGGTGCTCAACCAGTACTTAGAGGAGGTGACCACCCTAAATCCACCTCCTTCCGACAAAGGCCAAAGCCTGAAGTTCTTTTACATAACTCAATCAGGTGTACGCCCCCCCACCTTTGTGATCTTTACCAACCGCCCGGAACAGGTGCACTTTTCCTACAAGCGGTATCTGGAGAACAAATTTAGAGAAGCTTTTGGCTTTGAAGGCAGCCCCATTAATTTTATTGTCAAAGTTAGAACGTAAGGGGGATGGCAAATGGCATTGGTGTGGTCAGCCATCATCGGTTATTTCATCGGCTCCATTCCCATTGGCTATCTCGTGGTACGCAAGCTGTACAATATTGACATTCGTCGTTACGGCAGCGGCAACATCGGCTTTACCAATGTTTTTAGAACGGCAGGTTGGGGCCCGGGTATTATTGTTTTGGTCGGCGACATTTTAAAAGGCGTCATTGCAGTTCTCGTGGGCCGTTGGCTAGGCGGGGAGACAGCCGGTATGTTAGGGGGCTTGGCAGCCATCGCAGGGCATAACTGGTCTTTATTCTTAAAGTTCAGCGGCGGGCGCGGCGTGGCTACCGGCGCGGGGGTCTTTCTGGCCCTGGCTCCGAAAGTCATCGGCATTGCTGCTCTTATCTGGCTCATTACCATTGCCTTGACCCGCTATGTGTCTTTAGGCTCAATATTGGGTGCCGTTTCTGTACCTATTTTAATATTAATATTTCATGAATCCTGGTTATTGTTTATTTTTGGACTCTTAGCCGCAGTCTTCGTTATTTACCGGCATCGTCCTAATATCAAGAGACTCCTGAACGGAACCGAGTACAAATTTGGAGAAAAGGTCCAGCGTAAGGAGAGATAAACATGGACTGTAAAACAGCCGTACTTGGAGCAGGCAGTTGGGGCACTGCTCTGGCATGCCATCTGGTCAGCAAGGGGATTCCAGTAACCTTATGGGCTCGCTCACCGGAAACCGTAGATAGACTAATAGCCGACGGGGAAAACAGGCAATACCTGCCCGGCATTGCCTTACCCCGGGAGCTTAAGATCACGGCACAGCTTGAGGAAGCCTTGCGTGAAACCCATTTCGTCGTCCTGGCTGTACCGTCTCAAGCCATCAGGCACATAGCCGTGCAGATTCGCCCTTTGTTAAAGGGAGATGCTTTCATCATCAGCACAGCCAAAGGTTTGGAACAGAATACCTATTATCGCATGTCCGAAGTACTGTCGGAAGAACTGCCTCATTGGAAGCATCAAATCGCCGTTTTGTCCGGCCCCAGCCATGCGGAAGAAGTAGCCCGGCAGCTTCCCACCGCCGTAGTGGTATCGTCTTTCAGCAGGCGCACGGCGGAACTGGTACAGGATTTATTCATGAATGCCGCCTTCCGGGTCTATACCAATCCGGACATAATCGGGGTGGAGTTAGGGGGTGCCCTGAAAAACATCATCGCCCTGGCCACGGGCATTGCCGACGGGTTAGGGTTTGGTGACAATACCCGGGCAGCCTTAATGACCAGGGGAGCCGTCGAGATTGCCCGGTTAGGCACCAAAATGGGGGCGGAGATCCTCACTTTTGCCGGCTTAGCCGGGATTGGGGATTTGATTGTTACCTGCAGCAGTATGCACAGCCGCAATCGCCGGGCTGGGATCGCCTTGGGCAAAGGAGTACCCCTGGCGGAAGTGCTGGCATCCATGGGCATGGTGGTGGAAGGAGTTACCATTACCAAAACCGTTTATCAACTGGCCCAGAAGCTCCAAGTACCGATGCCCATCGCGACAGAAATGTACCACATTTTGTTTGAAGGCAAAGACGCCTTGCAAAGTGTAGACAGCTTAATGAGACGAAGCAAAACCCATGAATTGGAAGAAATAGCCATGGCTTTTGACCAGAGCTGGCAGTTTGAATAAAAGTGCTTTTCTTCAGCACTTTTTTTATTTTAGGGTAATATTCCCATGGTCAAGTCATATAGATATAGTGTGTACGGCTGTCAAAATAACGTAGGTTATGACCACTCATAAACGCCTAAGGGATATCACTCTCTGGTTAAGGAGGGATGGGGTAGCTATTCACCTAAGATGCAGGATGACCTATTCAAAGGAGGGAAAAACATGGAAAAACCCGACATTTTAATGGACATTGCTGAACGAACGGGCGGAGACATCTACTTGGGATTTCCCGGCCCGGTAAGGACCGGTAAATCCACCTTAATAAAACGTATGATGGAACTCTTGGTTTTGCCAAACATCAAGAATCCAAATGAGCGGGACCGGACCCGGGACGAGTTACCCCAGAGTGGAGCAGGCAGAACCATTATGACCACGGAGATTAAATTCATTCCTAAAGAAGCGGTGGAAGTAACCATTAAGCAAGGATTGAACGTGAGAGTCAGGATGATGGACTGCGTAGGTTATTATGTCGAAGGAGCCGTTGGTTATGAAGACAGCGGCCAGCCGCGCATGGTGCGGACTCCTTGGTTCGAAGAGGCCATACCTTTTCAGGAAGCCGCGGAAATCGGCACCAGAAAAGTCATTGCGGAACACTCCACCATTGGCATCGCCGTCTTCACCGACGGCAGTATTTCCGACATACCCCGGGAGAACTACATGGATGCAGAAGAAAGGGTCATTTATGAATTAAAAGAAAGCAAGAAACCTTTTATCGTAGTGCTGAACTCCCTGCACCCCGACCGGGAAGATACTGTGGCCTTGGCTCATTCCTTGGAGGAACAATATGATGTTCCAGTGCTGCCCTTGAATGTTGCTACCTTAACCCACGAAGACGTCATTCATATCCTGGAGGAGGCATTATATGAATTCCCGGTTACGGAAGTCACAGTGAATTTGCCAAGATGGGTGGAAGAATTGGAAACAGATTACTGGCTGCGGGCTGAACTGGAAGGAGCGGTCAGGGAAGCGGTTAATAAAGTGACCAGGCTCCGGGACATTGACCGGGTAATTGAAGAACTGGCGCACAACAATAGGGTGGATAAAGTAACCCTGCAACAGGTAGACTTGGGCAGCGGCAGCACCACTATTGAGATGAACACCAGGGAAGACCTCTTCTATCAAGTGCTGCGCGAGCTCACCGGTTATGAGTTGTCCGGCAGCCATCATATCCTGAAACATCTGGTTGAATTGAGCAAAATAAAACAAGAATTTGATAAGGTTGCGGCAGGGCTGCAAGAGGTACGAAACACCGGCTACGGCATCGTATCCCCGACTGTCGGTGATATGGAACTGGAGGAGCCCCAGTTAATCAAACAGGGGGGCCGCTACGGCGTACGCCTGCGAGCTACCGCCCCGTCCATCCATATGATCAGGGCTAATATTACTACCGAGCTAACTCCCCTCATCGGTACCCAGCAGCAGTGCCAGGACTTAATTGACTACATCATGGAAGAGTTCGCGAAAGACCCGCAGAAAATCTGGGAAACCAATGTATTCGGTAAGACATTAAGCGATCTGGTGCGGGAGGGCATCCAAGGCAAGCTCTACCACATGCCGGAAAACGCCCAAATCAAGTTGCAAGAAACTCTGGAACGCATCGCCAATGAAGGAAGTGGTGGTCTAATCTGTATCATCATCTAAGTCGGCTAGCCCGGCTTTCTTTTTTGTTATAAAATGTTGTTGACAAGAATCAGTCCAGTTGATATGCTATGATTAAAATTTCATAGGCGTGAACTCTTATCAAGAGAGGTGGAGGGACTGGCCCAATGAAACCCGGCAACCATCCCTGATGGGAAAGGTGCCAATTCCTGCAGGTGTAACCTGAGAGATGAGAGGAAGATCCATGCTGTGCATGGCTAATGATCCTCTTCATGTCGAAGAGGATTTTTTTTTAAATCTTGCAGAAAAGAAAGGAAGATGACACATGGAAAAACACTGGAGCTTTCACACCTTGGCGGTGCGAGGCGGTCATTCACCTGATCCGGCGACGGGTGCGCTGGCTGTACCGGTCTTCCAGACAGTAGCCTACCAGTTTCAGGACGCTGACCACGCTGCCCGGTTATTTGCCTTGGAAGAAGGAGGCAACATCTATTCCCGGATCATGAACCCCACTGTCGATGCTTTGGAAAAAAGGCTGGCTATTCTGGAGGGAGGCGTGGGAGCCCTCGCCACTTCCAGCGGCCAAGCAGCCATCACCCTGGCCATCTATAACATTGCCCAACAGGGCGATAATATTGTTGCAGCTAACAACCTTTACGGCGGCACCATCAACCTCTTTGCCAATACCCTGCCAAAATGGGGCATTGAGTTCAAACTGGTGCCCAACGACCCGCAGGCTTTCGCCGCCGCCGCTGATGAGAGAACTAAAGCTTTCTTTGTGGAAACCATCGGCAACCCCGGCTTGGATATTGCCGATTTAGAAGAATATGCGAAGGTGGCTCATTCCCTGGGTATTCCGTTGATCGTGGATAATACCTTCGCCACCCCGTACTTGTGCCGGCCCATTGAGTGGGGGGCGGATATTGTCGTCCACTCCACCACCAAGTACATCAACGGCCACGGCAACAGCATCGGCGGCATTATTGTGGACAGCGGCAGGTTTCCCTGGCACGACAGCAAGTTTCCGGAATTAGTTAACCCGGATCCCAGTTATCACGGCGTATCGTACACAAAGGCTTTCGGTCCGATGGCGTACATTGTGAAGGCGAGGGTGCAGTTAATGAGAGACCTGGGCGCCTGCCAAAGCCCCTTTAACGCCTTTCTCACCCTGCAAGGGATAGAAACCCTTCCTTTGAGGATGCAGCAGCACTGCAACAATGCTCTGTCCATCGCTGAGTATCTGGAGCAGCATCCTAAAGTAAGCTGGGTCAACTATCCCGGTCTTGCTTCCCACCGGGACCACGAAAAGGCCAAGAAGTACTTGCGGCATGGTTTCGGCGCCATCCTCTCCTTCGGCATCAAAGGTGGGCTGGCAGCCGGCAAGAAGTTCATTAACAGTGTCAAACTGTTCAATTTGGTTGCCAACGTCGGGGACACCCGTTCCTTGATTATCCATCCCGCCAGCACCACTCATCAACAGCTGTCAGCGGAACAAATGGAAGCCGGCGGCATTTCGCCGGACATGATTAGGCTTTCCATAGGCATTGAAGGAACAGAGGACTTAATAGCGGACCTGGAGCAAGCATTCAACAACATCTAGTATGGCAAACGGAAGGAGTCAACATGGGCAATATCGGCATTGTGAGAACAGCATATTATTCCCCTGACCGAAAGCCTTGGGTTTTGGAAAGCGGGAAGACACTTCCGGAGCTCACCATCGCTTACGAGACTTACGGCACTCTAAACGCAGCCGGCGACAATGGGGTTTTGGTCTGCCATGCCCTGACCGGGGACGCCCATGCCGCCGGCTGGCATTCCCCCCAAGACCGAGTGCCGGGTTGGTGGGACCCTTTAATCGGCCCTGGGAGAGCTTTGGACACCGACAAGTACTTTGTCATTTGCTCAAACGTGCTGGGTGGTTGCAGCGGGACCACCGGCCCCAGTTCCATCAACCCTGTAACCGGCAAACCCTATGGCATGTCTTTTCCCGTGTTCACCATCAGGGACATGGTGCATGTCCAAAAAGCGTTGCTGGATTATTTAGGAGTCAAGCAGCTGGTCACGGTCATTGGCGGGTCCATGGGCGGGATGCAGGTATTGGAATGGGCGATTCATTACCCAGACATGCTGCGTTCGGCCATCCCCATTGCCACCGCCGGCCGCTTGGCTGCCCAGACCATAGCTTATAACCAAACACAGCGGGAAGCAATTTACTTGGACCCCAATTGGAAGGAAGGCAATTACTATGAGGGGGAACCCCCGAGACGAGGTTTGGCTTTGGCCCGCATGATTGGAACGATTACCTATAAAAGTATTCAAGCCTGGGATAACAAGTTTGCCAGGGCCTTTTCCGGAATGCGTCCGGAAGATTATTACGAATTGCACCAGCGCTTTGAAGTGGAAAACTACTTGTTGTATCAAGGGGAAAAACTAGTCAAGAGATTTGACGCCAACTGCTATCTGTACCTGACGAAAGCCATGGATCTCCACGACATAGGACACCCGTTTAACAGTTATGAAGAGGCTTTTAAGCGCATCCGAGTACCTGTATTATCCATTGGGGTATCCAGCGACTTCCTCTATCCCACCTACCAGCAAAAAGAAATCGTCTCGATGATTCTCAAAACCGGAGGGCAGGCCTATTACGAGGAGATCCATTCACCCTACGGCCATGACGGCTTCTTGATTGAATTTGGACAGCAAGAGCGCATAATCAGCCGCTTCTTAGCACAAATCACAGGTTAAAATTCCTGTTGCCGTGAGTCTCTCAATGATGCTATAATGTCTACTGTGTGTAAGCATATGTTTCTCTCTACTGAACATAGGTGATGCGGTATGACTGACCAATTGTTCTTAGTAAAATCCTCAGCACTGCCCGAGGCCTTGTTAAGAACGGCTCAAGCCAAAGAACTCCTGGCCCAAGGCAAAGCCCGGACCGTTAACGAAGCCGTCCGGCTTGTGGGCATTAGCCGCAGCGCTTTTTACAAATACAAGGACGGGATTTATCCTTATACACCGCCGGCCGAGAGAAAGCTGGTCGGTTTATCCCTACTGTTAAACCACCAAACCGGGGTGTTATCTCGTGTCATCAGTACCATTACTGAACTCGGAGGCAACATTGTCACGATTAACCAGAATATTCCCGTAAGAGGTGTAGCCAACGTTTCAATTACTACCGAAATTGATCACAACGTCACTTCACCGGACCACCTGGTGTCTTGTTTAGCCTCCGTTAAGGGGGTTTCCAAGGTAGAAATTGTCAGCTGATATATGGTAGGAGGGAACGATAAAATTGGATACAATCAGAATTGGGCTGCTGGGCTGCGGGGTTGTCGGCTCGGGCGTTGTGAAACAGTTAATGTCCAATCAAGACAACATTGCCTTGAAGACAGGCTGTCAACTGGAAATAAAAAAGATCCTGGTGCGGGACCTGACCAAGCAACGTCCACATGAAATACCTGCGGAGCTGTTCACTGCCGATGTCAACGACATATTGGAAGACCCCGAGATTCAAATCGTCATTGAATTGATCGGCGGTATTGAACCGGCCAAAAGCTATGTTGTCACTGCCCTCCAGAAAGGAAAAAACATCGTAACGGCTAACAAAGACCTTCTGGCTGCCCATGGCAAGGAACTATTTGATGCGGCAGCGGAAAACGGAAAGGATTTGCGTTTTGAAGCCAGTGTCGCGGGGGGCATCCCCATTATTCAACCATTGAAAGAATCCCTGGCGGGTAACCGGATTCACCGGGTAATGGGGATTATTAACGGGACCACCAATTATATACTGACTAAAATGACCGCGGCAGGAAAGGAATTTGCTGAAGCATTACAAGAAGCACAAGCATTGGGATATGCGGAAGCGGATCCTTCGGCCGATATCGACGGCCTGGATGCAGCCAGGAAAATTGCCATCTTAGCTTCCATTGCTTTCCAAACGAGAGTCTCCGTCAACGAAGTCTATGTGGAAGGTATTAGGTCCATTTCCCAACTAGATATTGCGTACGCCAGGGAATTGGGCTACAGCATCAAGCTCTTGGGATTGGCCCAGGAAGTAGACGGTGAGATAGAGGTCCGGGTGCATCCTGTGATGATTCCCGCCTCCCATCCCCTGGCAGCAGTGAACGATGTATATAATGCTGTGTTCGTGGAAGGAGATGCGGTAGGGCAAACCATGTTTTTCGGCCCAGGAGCCGGGCAAATGCCCACGGCCAGCTCCGTGGTAGGGGACGTCATGGCCATTGCCAAGAACATTAAGCTGGGTGTTACCGGGCAGCTAACCGGCTGTACTTGTTTCTATCAAAAGAGAATCCGGCCTATCGGCCAGGTGCGGTCTTCGTATTATTTGCGGTTACTGGTTCGCGATCAACCCGGGGTGCTGGCCAACATAGCCGGAGTTTTGGCGGAAAACCAGGTGAGCATTGCGTCGGTTCTGCAAAAGCGCACCATAGGGAATTCTGCTGAGATTGTAATTATTACCCATCAAGTCATGGAAGCAGGTTTCAACAATGCCATGAGCATGATTAAGAACATCCCTACCGTCGAACAAGTCAACAGTATCATCCGCGTAGAAACCGGTACCTAAAACCGCTCACCCTTCGCAAACACTGAGTGTATAATAGTTGTGGTTGGTACATGTAATAATATGGAGGAAATACTAATGGTTTTAGTTAGCGTTCCAGCAACAACCGCTAATCTCGGCCCCGGGTTTGATGTGCTTGGATTAGCTTTAAACCTGTACAATTTCGTGGAAATGCGCTTATCTTCCCGAGGTTTAACCATTGAAGTGGAAGGGGAGGGGAAAGCCAGCATTCCCACCGATGACCGCAATATTGTGTTCCAAGCCGCCCGAAAAGTTTGGAACAAATGCGGTTTTGCCTATCCCGGATTGCACATCAAACTGTCAAATAATATTCCTTTGGCTCGTGGTCTTGGTTCCAGTGCCGCTGCCATCACCGGCGGCATTGTAGCCGCCAACGCCTTGGCCGGCTACCCGCTGTCTACCACGGAGCTGCTGAAATTGGCTTCAGAATTCGAAGGACATCCCGACAATGTAGCTCCCGCCTTACTGGGAGGTCTGGTGATGAGCATTGTGGACGGTGCTCACATTTATGCCCATAAGATTGAAATCAGGCCGGACATCAGGATCGGCGCTGTCATCCCGCATTTCCCTCTATCCACCAAGAAGGGGCGCCAGCTGCTGCCGAAACAAGTGCCTTTAGAGGATGCGGTATATAATATCAGCCGCACGGCTTTTCTCATTACGGCTTTCCTTCAAGACCGGCTTGATTTGTTGACCTATGGGATGCAAGACAAACTCCACCAGCCGTACCGTTCTTCCGTGATCCCGGGCATGGAACAGGCGCTGCAAAGAGCCAGAGCGGCCGGAGCTCAGGGAGTGGCCTTGAGCGGTTCCGGGCCTACCCTGGTAGCCTTTTGTGGGGAGCATAATATTGATGAGGTATGTCATGCCATGGAAACCGCTTTTCAGGAACAAGGGATTGAGGTATCGATCATGAAACTATTACCCGACAATCAAGGGGCGCGGGTAATCAATGGGGGTTATTGAACAAGATGAGTTTAGTGGTACAGAAATTTGGTGGTTCCTCAGTAGCAAATGCTGAAAGAATTAAGAATGTAGCGAAAAGAGTCATTGAGTATAAGAGTCAAGGCCATCAAGTGATCACCGTGGTTTCGGCCATGGGAGATTCTACTGACGAACTGATTGAACTGGCCAGGCAGATCAATGCAGACCCTTCGCCGCGGGAGATGGATATGCTCCTCGCCACCGGTGAACAGGTTTCCATCGCTTTGCTGGCCATGGCCATTGAAGCCGAGGGTTACAAGGTGATTTCTTTGACGGGTCCTCAAGCCGGGATCAAGACCGACGCCACCCACGGAAAGGCCAAAATCCTGGATGTGGACACGAAAAGATTGGAAGCCGAGTTGTCCCGCGGTAATATCATTATCGTAGCAGGTTTTCAAGGAATATCTGAGGACAATGATATTACCACTCTGGGCCGCGGCGGTTCCGATACCACAGCCGTAGCGTTGGCCGCTGCTCTTAACGCTGACGTTTGCGAGATATACACGGATGTTGACGGTGTTTACACTTCAGATCCCAGAGTGGTCCCTAACGCCGCCAAGCTACCTTACGTGTCTTACGATGAGATGTTGGAGTTGGCCAGCCTGGGAGCGGTAGTGCTGCAACCTCGTGCGGTAGAATTTGCCAAGTTGACCAACGTTAAACTTCACGTCCGGAGCAGTTTCAATCACACCGAAGGCACCATTGTTCAGGAGGTTGATGAGAATATGGAAAGAGCGATGGTTGTAACCGGGGTTGCCTGTGACAAGAACGTAACGAAGATTGCCGTTTTCGGCGTACCAGACAGGCCCGGTATCGCGTACCAATTGTTCAATGCCCTGGCTGGGGAAAATATTAATGTGGACATGATCATCCAAAGCCATGAAAAAGACGAAAGGAACGACATTTCCTTTACGGTAACCCGCGATGACAAGAAACATGCGGTAGCGATTGCCAAGAAAGTGGCGGACGAGATCGGCGCCGAGGGTGTGTCCTTTGATGACACCGTGGCGAAGGTCAGTATTGTAGGAGCCGGAATGACGACGAATCCGGGTGTCGCCGCTAAGATGTTTGAGGTGTTATATAAGCAAAACATCAACATCCAGATGATTTCCACCTCGGAGATTAAGATTTCCTGTGTCATTGACGAACAACAAGCAGACAGTGCCGTGGTGGCATTGCACGAAGCTTTTGGATTGGACCAACTTAATTTCATAAAGCCTTGACATAAGCCGCAAAACAGTGTATTATACTGGTTGTCGGGGCGTGGCTCAGCTTGGTAGAGCGCTACCTTGGGGTGGTAGAGGTCGCTGGTTCAAATCCAGTCGCTCCGACCATTTCTTTAATGAGACCTAATGGGTTTTTGGCAAAGTCCAAAAGCCCTTTTTCATTGGTTGCGTAAGGCGAAATGAGCATGCAAGAAGGTCGCTGTCCCCTAAACGTTGGGGGGCAGCGGCCTTTTTGCTTGTTTCGTTTATATTTGCGCCCCGGGCGACCACATGAAACATCGGCGTGTTTTTTTCGTTTCTTAGGGGATGATATATACTAGCTGGCAAAATAAGGAGAGACCTATATGGCACCTGTCAAAGTAGCGATCCTTACCCGCCCCGTGCAGGGCGGTATGCAAAAACATGTCTTGCAATTACTGCGGCATCTTGATCGTGACCGGTTTGACATCCATTGCATCGGTCCCTCTGGGTTGGCCCAAGCCGTTCATGGCTTTGCCATACCTCATTTGCATCTTGATATAAATGAGAGATTGCATCCCGTGGGCAAGGCGCAAGAAATTGGCAGGTTGGTTTCCTACCTGCAGGAACATCAAATTCAAATCCTTCATTGCCATGGAGTACAGGCCAGTCTGGTGGGCCGGCTGGCGGCCAGGTTGTCTCGCACGCCGGTAGTCATCTGCACCTATCACAATCTTATTTATGACCGTCCCTACCCAGCCTGGCAAAAACACTTGATAGCCATGAGCAATCGCCTGTTAAATTCCAACACCTACCAATTCATCGCGGTCTCCCAAGCCCTAAAACGGCAGTTAGTCGAACAGGAACGCATCTCACCGGATCAGATTGAAGTAATATACAACGGATTGGAGACAGAAGCCTTTCTGGATGAGAGACTCTTAAATCGATCCCTGTCTACGACCGGAAAACAGGTCATTGGTATGATGGGCCGCCTGGTAGAGGAAAAAGGTGCTGATTTATTCCTTCAATGCGCTTGCTTCATCAAAGAAAGTAAACCGGAAGCCGAGTTCTGGGTGGCCGGGGACGGACCCGAGCGGGGTAGGCTGGAGCAAAGAGCGGCGGAACTAGGTCTGCTGCCCAACATGAAGTTTTTCGGCATGCATGAGCGTCCAGTCCAACTCCTTGATGCTCTGGATGTGATAGTGGTCCCTTCCCGTACCGAAGGTTTTTCTATAGTCACGTTGGAAGCCATGGCCAGAGCAAAACCGGTGGTGGCTTTCCGAGTAGGGGCACTGCCGGAACTCATCATTCCCGGTCACACAGGCATACTGATTCCTCCATACGACACTTATCGCTTGTCACAAGCAGTGATACGCTTGCTTGATGAGCCTGCCTATGCTGCATATTTAGGATTCAATGGCTACTTGAGAGCCAAACAAAACTTTACCGTCCAAAACATGATTGCGCAAACGGAAGCTGTTTACCAAAAGGCACTGGCAAACTTGGAGAAGGGGAGGACGGATTCCCTTGCGGCTACAACTTAAGAGAGCATTAGCCCTGGCTATGGTTGCTTGCAGTCTTGTTTGGCATGCTTTCCCGGAGGCGGCCCAAGGCAAACCAGACAAACAAGTGATTTTTGTGATGGCTGATTATTTAACTTTAAATGACTTGTTGTCAGAAGAGGCCGTATTCCTGCAGGAAGCAGCTCTCAAGAGTACCGTTGGCCTCATGAATACCAATACAGCCCATAGTACCCGCACCCATCCCCACACCCATGCCACGATCAGCGCCGGCAGGCCGGCGGTGGGGGGACCCGGTTATGTGCTGGCTTACCCGGCCCGGGAAAGGATGGATGGAGAAACAGCAGGATCCCTTTATACCAGATATACGGGTAATACACCTAAAGAAACTGATGTGCTGGTGCTCAATTGGCCCCAGATCCAGCGCGCCAACGGAAACCTGCGCCCGCCTGCACCATTACCCGGCTTATTGGGGGAGAAACTGAAGGATGCCGGTCTATCCGTAGCGATTTTGGGCAACTCTGACACTCCGGCTGCGGTCCATCGCCCGGCAGGACTGATTGCCAGCGATCTCGAGGGCATTATACCATCCGGTCAAGTCGGCGGAGACATTACCCGTCCTGCGAAGGGCTTTCTCCCTTTTCGTACCGACTACCAAGCGCTGTTGGAGCAAACACTGGCGACTTTGGAAACCGCCAGCTTGGTAGTCATCGACACCGGAGACCTGTTCCGGCTTGAAAGCACCCGGCATTACGGTTCTGAAGACGTGGTGCTGCGAGACCGGAAGACTATTATCAAAGATATCAATGACTTTTACCATGAGCTATACCAGAGGGTGAATCCGGAGAACACCCTTTTGATCCTGGCTTCAACCACGCCATCCCCGGCCCAGTTACAGCAAAAGGACTTTCTAGTGCCAATAATCATCTCAAACAGCCGGTTAGCACCTGGGCTCGTATACAGCAATACCACCCGCAGGCCCGGCTTGATCACTAATACAGACTTAACAGCCAGTATTCTGGCCTTTTTGGGCATTGAGCCCACGCCGCAGGTAACCGGCCAACCAGTCTCAGGTGTGTCTTTTGACCGGGGAAACCCCTGGCGTTATCTTGCGGAGATGCACGAAGAAATGCTGTTCACTTACCAAAATCGTCCCAACATCATTAAGCCTTATATAGGTCTCCAGATCATAACCATCTTTGGTGCTATTCCCATGTTCTTTAAGCCACATAAAGCTATTCCTTATTACCGGTACCTGCTGGTTCTCATGGCAGCCGGCCCGGCGGCTCTTTTACTGGTAGAACTGTTCACCCATGAAAACCTTGTTGTATATAGTATAATATTAGCATTATTGGCTGCCTTACTGGCTTTATTGTGCAACGGCCTGTTTCCCGATAGAAGTATTCGCCCGTTTGTCCTGTTAAGCATGCTCACGGCAGGGTTAATCATTGCCGATCTTGCTGCCGGTTCGTTCTTGATGAAACAGTCTTTATTGGGCTACGATCCCATTGCCGGGGCACGTTATTACGGTATTGGCAATGAATACATGGGAGTGTTAGTAGGTTCCTCTTTTATGGGATTTGGTGTATATTTCCATGAACGGAAAGCACCCATCAGTATACTCCTTAGCATAGTCTATTTTAGCTTGCTAATCTGGCTTATGTTCGCCGCAGATTTCGGCACCAACCTAGGAGGTACCATCACTTTACTGGTGGCCTGCGGCTGTTGGTTTTGGCGCTGGCAAAAAGACAATATAAAACAACACTTCGGCTATTCATGTCTTCTGTGCCTGGTCATCTTAGGTTTCGTCATCACTGTCGGTTTGGGATTCCAGCATGACCGGCCTTCTCACATCGGGAGAACGGTACAATTGGTGCAGCAAGAAGGGCTTCAGGAGCTCTGGTACATCATGCTGCGAAAACTGGAAATGAATTTAAAGTTGATTCGCTATACACCTTGGACGAAAGTCTTCCTGGCAGCTTTACTGGCTGTGGGAATCTTGTTGTACAAACCGGCCGGTTTCATGAAACGATTATTTGACAAACGCCGACCCATCTATGAAGCCTCCATCGCCATACTATTAGGAAGTATGACCGCTTTGGTATGGAACGATTCAGGCATTGTAGCCGCAGCGACCGCCATGATTTTCTGCGTTTACCCTTTGTTGAGTCTAGCCTTAAGTGACATTGACGGGCAGCGGAGAAAGATAAGCTAAGTAGAATTTTGTTGACAAACATTATCGAGGTGATTACAATTGAATTTGATTGATATAAAAAGGAGGAATGATAATTGAACGCATTGGGCCGCCACATCTTAGCTGAAATCTACGGGTGCGATTTCAGTATTCTAAACGACATCAAGAAAGTAGAAGAGATTATGGTCAATGCCGCTTTGGAAGCCGGTGCCGAGGTACGTGAGTTCGTCTTCCACAAGTTCAGCCCGCAGGGTGTCAGTGGCGTAGTTGTGATTTCCGAATCCCATTTGGCCATCCACACTTGGCCTGAGTTGGGTTACGCGGCTGTTGATGTGTTTACTTGCGGCGAACGGGTTAATCCGTGGGATGCCTGCAGATTTCTCACTGAACAATTTAAAGCTCAACATGTTGACGCAAGGGAAGTAGAACGCGGTGTCATCATACCTCCTCACCGGCAAGCGGTAAATCAATAGGAGGGATATTTATTTTATTCAATTTAAAAAACAAGCTTTAACGTAAGCCTTGCAGTACTACGGGAGAGTATTGTAAGGCTTATATTTATTCTCGCATTCCCACACTGCTTAACAGAAGGAATTTAACAGTGAGTCGAGAATAGATCAAAATACTGCTTGTTAAAGTCAGGAAGGAGCGCTATCCTTGGAAACCGTGTTTCCTAAGATTCTGTTACCTTTAAAGAAGGACTTAGAGCAAGTGGAACAAAGGATGCACCAAGAAATGAAACTTAAAGCGGGACATATCTCCCAGTTTATTAACCTGCAGCTGCACTGGTGGGACAGGTACCTGCACCCGGCGGTATTGATCCTGTCCGGTCGCATGTTTGGCTATACCCATCCGAAAATGCTTTACCTGGCCTGTGTGGTACAGTTTATTCACATTGCCACCGGTATCCATTACAGGGAATATGACCAGCGACCGGGATTACCGGTCTTAATTGGTGACTATTTTTATGCCAAGTTTTTTAGTTACCTCTGTAATGTCGAGGCCCTGGAATGGCTGCCGGAGCTAGCTCAAGTCATCAACGACGTTCACGATGCCGGGATAAGAGAAACGGAAAACCAAGAATCCCTATCATCAAATGTGGACAGCTATATTAGTTTACTCAAGAAACAATCAAGTCTCTTAGGTACATGCAGTACTTTTGGTGTTAAAGCGACGGGAAGCAATACTATCTACGAAACCCCGCTCAAAACTTTTGGGCTTAATCTTGGTGCAGCTCTAAAACTGGTCAAGCAAAAGCAACACCTGCCTCATGCCAGGCAGCTCTTGTCCGATGCGGAAAAAGAACTTAGCAAACTGCCGGACAAGACTGAAAAAACTATTTTATGGGGATTGTTGGACGCTTGTCAAGAGGAATTACACCAGGTTTGTTTAGCGGGTTAGGAAAAGGAGTTTGTGCATGAAATTACCAGGTGTATATCAGAGCAAGAACAAGGAAGAATACGTTCACCAGATCTTTTCATCCATTGCTTCAAAATATGACTGGATGAACACCGTCATGACATTCAACCGGGACAAGTACTGGCGACGGTTTACCGTAGAACAAGCCAACCTCTCCGAAGGCAGCACGGCCCTCGATGTTTGCTGCGGCACGGGTAAACTGTGTTTAGAACTGGCGAAAAAAGTCGGGAAGACAGGTAAAGTCATAGGATTGGATTTCTGTGAAAATATGCTGCGGGTGGCGGACAAAAACTTAAGCAAGCACCCGCTGGGTTCCCAAATCGAACTGGTACACGGAAACGCAATGGATTTGCCTTTTCCCGACAATACCTTTGATTGCGCTACCATCGGTTTTGCCCTCAGGAATGTGCCAGATATCACTCAGACTTTGCAAGAAATGATGCGGGTAGTAAAGCCGGGCGGGAAAGTGATTTCCCTGGAACTGGCCAAGCCGTCAGCCCCCGTATTTAAACAGCTATTCTGGCTTTATTTTGAAAAATTCGTGCCCCTCTTGGGCAGGTTTAGGGTTGGCGTTGACGGGCCCTATAGTTATTTGCCTTATTCCGTCAAGATTTTCCCTCATCAAAAGGAAATCAAGGACCTCTTTACCAACATCGGGTTGAAAGACGCTGCCTATTATGAATTAACAGGGGGCATCGTGGCCGTTCATGTAGGCACAAAACCCCAGTAAGTTTAAGAGGAATATAGCGCTGGAGGCTGTTTAGATGAAGATAAAGAAAGCAATCATCCCGGCGGCCGGTTTAGGGACGCGTTTTTTACCTGCTACTAAGGCACAACCGAAGGAAATGCTGCCCGTGGTGGACAAGCCCGCCATTCAATTCATTATTGAGGAAGCCGTGGCTTCAGGTATTGAAGACATTTTGATCATTACCGGCCGGAATAAAAGAGCCATCGAAGACCATTTTGATCACTCGGTGGAACTGGAGCTAATCTTGGAACAAAAAGGCGACACTAAGCATTTAGAAGAGATCCGTCGAATTTCGGCACTGGCGGACATTCATTATGTCAGGCAGAAAGAAGCAAAGGGCCTGGGACACGCCATCTATTGCGGCAGGAAATTTATCGGCAATGAACCTTTCGCCGTCCTGCTGGGAGATGATATCGTCGTCAATCCCGAACCATGTTTAAAGCAGCTGATCCATACTTACCAGCAAGTGGGTGGAAATGTCATAGGGATTAGGCCGGTCCCCAAAGAACAAGTCAGTAGTTATGGGATAGTAGCATCGAAGGTCATTGCCCCGTCCATGCACCAAATAACAGACTTAGTGGAAAAACCGGCCCTTAATCAGGCTCCTTCTAATCTCGCCATCATGGGCCGCTACATATTGCAGCCGGAGATATTTGACATCCTGGCAGCAATTCCGCCGGGTCGCAATGGAGAAATCCAGCTTACCGATGCCTTGAAAGAACTGCTCCAGCACCAATCCATTACCGGATATGAGTTTCAAGGCAAAAGATACGATGTAGGCGACAAATTGGGCTTTTTGATTGCCACGGTAGAAATAGCGTTAACCCGAGAAGAAGTGGCGGAAGGATTTCGCAGCTATTTAAAACAAGCAGCTGCCCGGCTGTTCACCGAGTAATTGGGCCACGGCATCCGTTAGGAATACCCGGTAATGAAACAACTTCGCCGGGCTTTTGCTTAAGTTGTCTCTGATTGGACCCTGCAATTCTTTCCAGCTAACCCATTTCACTTCTTTTATTTCCTTCGTATCAATGGGTTTCATCAGAGTCGTCAGGGGAGCGGCTGTAAAAATGTGACTCACCCAGGGTACGGCTATCCGGTCGCACTTAAATGTCACATTAATTCTCAAAATATATTGCTTGATATCAATTCTGATCCCTGTTTCTTCAAAAGCTTCTCGATACATGCCTTGCAGCACATCTTCCCCTGGATTGACACCACCGCTGGGAGCTCTGTAAAATCCGGGTGGATGGCTGTGTTTGCTGATCACTGCTACCCGGTTGTCACGATCAATAATAAAAAAGGTAAAGTCATGAGCCCGCCCGTGTTTTTGACTGGCTCTGAGCATGGTCATTTCCGGAGATGTAATGAAGTGGTCCATGGTTATTTCTTTGGGGGTTCCGAATTGGAGTTCTAAATCTTTGATAGCTCCCGCCGGAATATACATTGATTTATAAAACCTCCTGTTCTGCCTGATCACCAGTCTTATTCTAACAGAATTATCAACGAGGAAAAACCGGTATTGTTGCCAGGTTGGACTAGTTCATTGTAAACTATATTATGATTATGAAAAGGAGGTGGAGGAAGTGGTTTCTGTTCATTTTTTCGGTCATTCCTGCTTTGCTTTGGAAACATCCCGGCACAAATTGGTGATCGATCCGTGGTTTACTGATAATCCACTTACCGATGTAAAGCCGGAGGAAGTGGAATGTGATTACTTGCTGGTGACCCATGGACATTTTGATCATCTGGGTGATGCCGTCGCCATTGCCAAGAGAACCGGAGCAACCATCATCGGTGTCGCCGAACTGGCCACCTATTGCGCCAACCAGGGAGCCAAGGCCCATGGGATGCACATCGGCGGAAGCTACCGGTTTCCCTTTGGCCGCCTCCAGTTGACACCCGCTTGGCACGGATCTTCGATCCTGGGAGACAACATTTACTTGGGCTGCCCCTGCGGTTTCATCGTAGAATTGGAGGGTAAATACATATATCACGGAGGTGATACCGGTCTTTTCGGCGACATGGAGCTTATCGGCCAAAAATATCCCATTGATGTAGCCTTGCTGCCCATTGGAGATAATTATGTCATGGGCCCGGAAGATGCGGCGAGAGCCGTTAAACTGATCCGGCCCAAGACAGTCGTTCCCATGCACTACAACACATTTGACATTATCAAACAAGATCCTGAACTATTTAAACAGCAGGTAGAAGCAACCACCAACAGCCGCTGTCTCATCCTCCGGCCGGGAGAAACCTTTCATCTTGAGTAATTGGCGTCCTTGACCCCTATTTTCCCATAGGGGTTTTTTCTTTCATTTTTGTTCATAAAGGTCAAGGAAAGTAGCTTGCACCACAGGAGGAGTTTCCAGCCGTTTAGAGAATATTTATGAGTGTTATAATATTCTGTCATATTTGAAAAACTTGCGAAAGGAGTTGTATTCATGGATTTGGAGAAGCATCATTATTTTATCCGTAAGCTGCATTCTTTGTCCGGCATTCTACCCGTCGGTATTTTCCTACTGGAACACCTGACCATTAACAGCTTAAGCATGTTGGGTTCCGACACCTACAACAAAGCCATCGCTATCTTGCACAGCATTCCGTTTCTACCGGTAGTGGAAATCCTGTTGATCGCCGTTCCCATTGCCTTCCATGCCCTGTATGGTTTGTGGATCGTTTACCTGGCAAAAAATAACGCACTCACTTACACATATTACCGTAACTGGCTGTTCTATCTACAAAGAGTGACTGCCGTCATCACATTCATTTACGTCCTTTATCATACTTACACCCTCAGCATCAGCAGGGTCTTGTTTGGTCTGGAAATCAGCTTTAACACCATGACCACGGTCTTATCCAATCCCTGGGTGCTGGCATTTTACATTATAGGCCTGGTGGCTGCCGTTTACCATTTTGCCAACGGGCTGGCAACATTTCTCATTACCTGGGGTGTCACTGTAGGCCCGTTTTCCCAAAAGGTCGCTACGATTATCTCAGGCATCATGTTTGTCGTTCTCTCGTTAATGGGTATCCAATCTCTGTTTGCCTTTATCTAGAAAGACAGGAGGAATAAGTTATGGCACCACAAAAGGTAATTGTAGTGGGCGGGGGACTGGCCGGATTAATGGCTACCCTGCGCATTGCCGAAAAAGGTTATCATGTGGATTTGTTTTCCCTGGTTCCCGTGAAACGTTCTCACTCCCTATGTGCCCAAGGGGGCATCAACGCGGCCCTGAATACTAAAGGAGAAGGGGACTCCACCTGGGAACATTTTTACGATACCATTTACGGCGGTGATTTCCTGGCCGACCAGCCGCCGGTCAAAGCCATGTGCGAAGCCGCGCCCGGCATCATTCATCTGTATGACCGTATGGGCGTAGTGTTCAGCCGGACTCCGGAAGGTCTGTTAGACCTGCGCTTGTTTGGCGGCGTCAAAAAGAGGCGGACTGTTTTCGCCGGCGGAACTACCGGCCAACAGCTCTTATACGGTTTGGATTCCCAAGTACGCCGGTTCGAAGACAAAGGCCTCGTCACCAAGTATGAAGGCTGGGAATTCTTATCTGCCGTCATCGACAGTCAGGGCATTTGCCGGGGCATTGTCGCCCAAGACTTGACGACCATGGAGATTCAGGCATTTGCCGCTGACGCGGTTCTGCTGGCCACAGGCGGCGCGGGTATGATTTACGGACGGAGTACCAATTCCGTCATCTGTACCGGAGCCGCAGCGGGCAGGGTTTACCTCCAAGGTGTGGAATTTGCCAACGGGGAGTTCGTCCAATTCCATCCTACAGGCATGTTGGGCGATGACAAGACCAGGCTCATGTCAGAAGCCTCCCGCGGGGAGGGTGGCCGGGTTTGGACTTATAAAGACGGGAAACCGTGGTACTTCCTGGAAGAATGGTATCCGGCTTACGGCAATCTAGTACCGCGGGATATTGCTTCCCGGGCCATTTATAAAGTGTGCGTGGAAATGGGACTGGGTATAGATGGGAAAAACCAGGTTTACCTGGACCTGACCCATTTGGACCCGGAATTCTTGGAAAACCGCCTCGGCGGCATTCTGGAGATCTATGAACAATTCACAGGGGAAGACCCCCGCAAGGTACCCATGAAGATTTTCCCGGCACCCCATTACTTTATGGGCGGCATCTATGTAGATTGGAATCACATGACAGGCATACCCGGTTTGTTTGCCGCCGGTGAGTGCGATTACATGTATCACGGCGCCAATCGTTTGGGAGCCAATTCATTGCTTTCCGCCAGTTACAGCGGATATGTGGTGGGGCCAAAAATAGTTGAATACGTTAAGAACCTGAACCGCAGTGCCGGCGATGTGCCTCAGTCCATTTTTGAACAAGAAAAGCAGCGGCAAATTGAATTAGATGAAGCCGTTTATAAGATGGACGGATATGAGGATCCTTACAAGCTCCATGAGGAACTCGGCGACAACATGATGACCAATGTCGGTGTTATCCGATATAACAATAATTTGATGAAAGCTGATGAGAAAATCTTAGAACTCATGGATCGTTACAAGCGCATCAAGTTATCCGACACCGGCCGGTGGGCCAACCAGACGGTCATGTTTATTAAACAATTATGGCCTATGCTGGAATTGGCCAGAGTAATTGCGCTGGGAGCTTTGCAACGAAATGAAAGCCGGGGAGCTCATTATAAACCTGAATATCCGGAACGGAACGACGAGGAATGGCTGAAAACCACCCGGGCCCGGTGGACACCGGACGGGCCGGAGTTCAGTTATTCCGATGTAGATGTGTCTTTGATTACGCCGGTGAAAAGACGGTACGACGTAGCCAGAGGTGAAAAGTAATGTCCAAATATATTCATTTGAAAATCAAACGACAAGACGGCCCCAACGAGCCGCCTCGCTGGGAAGAGTTTAAGATTCCTTATAAACCAAACATGAATGTGGTGTCAGTGCTAATGGAACTGCGCAAAGACCCGGTCAATGCTTTCGGGCAAAAAACAACGCCGGTGGTATGGGACTGCGCTTGTTTAGAAGAGGTTTGCGGTGCCTGCACCATGTTGATTAACGGCAAACCCCGCCAAGCTTGTTCAGCATTAATAGACCAGTTACCGCAGCCGATTATCCTGGCGCCTTTGACCAAGTTTCCCGTCATTCGAGACCTTAAAGTGGACCGGCAAATCATGTTCGAACACCTGAAAAAGGTAAAAGCCTGGGTCAATATTGACGGTTCCTTCGACTTGGGGAGAGGACCGCGCCAGTCGGAACACCAGCGGAAAATCGCTTATCAATTATCCCGGTGCATGACCTGCGGCTGCTGTATGGAGGCCTGCCCCAATGTAAACAGCAAATCAGAGTTTATGGGCGCGGCCCCCTTCGGTCAAGTACGGCTGTTCAACATGCATCCCCTGGGTCAAATGGACAAACACGAACGGTTAGAAGCCATTATGGGGAAAGGCGGCATCGTTGATTGCGGCAATTCGCAAAACTGCGTGCAAGTTTGCCCGAAAAATGTGCCTTTGACCACCTCCATTGCCGAATTGAACCGGGAAACCACCATCTACAGCTTCTCTAAATGGTTTAGCAAATAAATAACTGTCATATTGCCCGCACAAGCGGGCTTTTTATTTCAAATCTATTGCAGGATTCAAGATGTTGAGGCAGAATAGACTCTAAACGAACTGAAACACGCATTATGGGAGCGGAGGTACCATGCTCGACATTGAGTTCCTCAATGGCATAAAATCTGATCTAAAAATTGTAGAAAGCCGGCTCGCGGAATACGTCCAGTCCTCATCACCGCTTTTGACAAAGGCTTCCTTGCATCTCTTTAAAGCAGGTGGGAAAAGATTAAGACCTGCTTTTGCTTTGTTAGCAGGCAAGTGTTGTGGTGGAAGCCTGGAACGTTTATTACCTTTAGCGGTGGCCCTGGAACTGATTCATATGGCGTCTCTGGTACACGATGATGTTATTGATAACTCTCTGACCCGTCGCGGTATTCCCACGGTAAAGGCACAATGGGGGGATAAGGTATCGCTGCATACCGGGGATTACCTTTTTGCCAAGTCTCTTTTGTTGATCGCCCAGTATAAGAACTTCCGTATCGCTAAAATCCTGGCTGATGTAAGCGTCGAAATGTGCTTGGGAGAAATCCAACAGATCGTTACCGCTTTTGACCTGAACCAGTCCCTACGAGACTATTTTTATCGCATCAAGAGAAAAACGGCGATGCTGATTTCCGCCAGCTGCCAGCTTGGTGCAGTAGCCAGCAACGCTGACCCTGTATTGGAACGTTCCCTTACCAAATATGGGCATTATTTAGGCATGGCATTTCAGATCACCGATGATATTTTAGATATTGTTGCCGATGAAGATGAGTTGGGCAAGCCCGTAGGCAGTGACCTGCGCCAGGGCATTATCACGCTGCCCACTATCTATGCCCTCAAACATTCCAAGGATGCGGAGCAACTGGCGGCCATTATTTCCAATCGACAAAAAACGAACCGTGATATTGAAACGGCCATCGCCATCATCAAGGAATGCGGTGCCATTGAATACTCATTTAATATTGCGCAAGCCTATATCAAAAAGGCTAAGACTGAACTGAAAAACATTCCTTCGCCTGACCATCGAGAAACTCTTACTCGCCTGGCCGATTTCGTCCAGGTCCGCAAATTTTAAGGTAAGGAGGTCTAAAGATGGCATTTCCTGTACATCGCATGCGTCGCCTTAGAAAATCTCCGGCTTTAAGAGAAATGGTGAGAGAAACCCAGCTGGCCAAATCAGATCTAATGTATCCCATGTTCGTTATCGACGGCAAAAAGGTCAGGAATGAAGTGCCGTCTCTACCCGGTGTTTACCAGTTGTCGGTAGATGAACTGTTGCGGGAAGTAGAGTTAGTCGTAGAAAAAGGAATCAAGTCAATTCTGCTCTTCGGTATTCCGGCTAATAAAGATGAAGTTGGCAGTGAAGCATATCATGAAGAGGGGATCGTGCAGCGGGCCGTCAGGGCTATGAAAAAGAACTTTCCCGATCTTCTGGTCGCCACCGACGTGTGTCTCTGTGAATACTCCAGCCATGGTCATTGTGGCCTAATCAAAGACGGATACGTGGTCAACGATCTGACCTTGGAGCTGCTGGCCAATGTTGCCCTTTCCCATGCGGAAGCCGGAGCCGATATCGTCGCTCCTTCAGACATGATGGACGGCAGGGTTGGCGCAATCCGCTGCAATTTGGATGAAAACGGTTTTCACGAGATACCTATCATGGCTTACTCCGCCAAATACGCATCCGCCTTCTACGGTCCTTTCCGGGATGCGGCAGATTCAGCACCTAAATTCGGTGACCGGACTACTTACCAAATGGACCCGGCCAATACCAACGAAGCCATGCGAGAAATTGCCCTGGACATTGAAGAAGGGGCTGACATCATTATGGTCAAACCCGGCCTTTCTTATTTGGATGTGGTACGGCGGGCAAGACAAGAGTTCAATGTCCCCCTGGCGGTCTACAATGTCAGCGGCGAATACGCCATGGTCAAGGCGGCGGCGCGAAACGGCTGGATCGATGAAGCTCGCATTGTCATGGAAATACTATTGAGTATGAAGCGGGCCGGGGCGGACATCATCATTACTTATCATGCTTTAGAGGCAGCCAAATGGTTGGAGGAAAGGAGTTAAGATCATGGCAACCTTGGTCAAATCCCTAAGCCTATTTCAAGAAGCACAACAGTATATTCCCGGTGGCGTCAACAGCCCGGTAAGGGCTTTTAAATCCGTGGGACTAAACCCTCCCTTTATTGCAAAAGGCGAAGGCTCCAGAATTTATGACGTTGACGGCAACTGTTACATCGACTATGTGGGTTCTTGGGGACCGTTAATTCTGGGGCACCGGCATCCCCAAGTCGTCGAGGCGTTGACCAAATGCCTGGAAATCGGGACAAGCTTTGGCGCCCCCACGGAAATTGAAACCGAATTAGCCAAATTACTGGTGGAAAGCCTGCCATCTGTGGAAATGGTACGCATGGTCAATTCCGGTACGGAAGCCACCATGAGCGCGCTACGGCTGGCCCGCGCTTATACCAAAAGAGACAAGATCGTCAAGTTCGAAGGTTGTTATCATGGTCATGCGGATCACCTCCTCATCAAAGCCGGTTCCGGCGCCCTAACTCTTGGTGTGCCAACGAGTCCAGGCGTTCCGGCCAGTATCGGTGCCAACACCATCGTAGCTCCATATAATGACCTGGACACTTTAGAAAAAATCTTCCGGCAAGAAGGAGAAAATATTGCCGCCGTCATACTGGAACCCATTGCCGGCAACATGGGATGCGTTCCCCCTGTGGCCGGGTTCCTCCAAGGCCTGCGGCAGCTGACCAGAGCATATGGTGCTTTATTGATCTTTGACGAGGTAATGACGGGTTTTAGAGTTGCTTTTGGCGGGGCGCAAAACCTTTACAACGTAGAACCGGATTTGACTACCCTAGGGAAGATTATCGGCGGCGGATTGCCGGTAGGCGCCTATGGGGGCAAACGGGAAATCATGGAAATGGTAGCTCCACAAGGACCCGTTTATCAGGCAGGCACTTTATCAGGCAATCCCCTAGCCATGACGGCGGGATTAACCACATTGCGCATCCTGCAGGAACCCGGTGTTTATGAAGAATTAGAGAGAAAATCACAGCAGCTGGAAAACGGCCTCAAAGAAGCCGCCCGTGCCGCCGGCATAACAACCACTTTCAACCGGGTCGGTTCCATGTTTACCACTTTCTTTACCAATCAACCGGTCGTTGATTTAACCACTGCTACTACTTCAGATACCAAAGCCTTTGCCCAGTTCTTTAAATCAATGCTGGAGCAGGGGATTTACCTCGCCCCGTCCCAATTTGAAGCAGCCTTTGTCTCCTTAGCCCATTCCGATGAAGACATCGATCGGACCATCGAGGCAGCAGCAAATGCTTTCCGGCAGGTGCGCCGCTAGAAAAACAAAGGAAGGAGTGTCGCTGAGACACTCCTCTGTTTATATCCATAGTTGCACCAGAGCAAAGCACCCCATGCCGCCAACCAGAGCCCAGATCATGCTCTTGGTTTTCACCGCAATCAGCAGGGTAGGTATGGCGGACAGCAGGTAAGGATTGCGGTATGTTAACAGCAATTCTCCATCATGCAAAAACAAGTCCGGCGTCAATAGTGCCGCCAGAACGGCCGCCGGGATAAAACTCAACCATTTCACCAACCAGGGAGGGAACTCCATGTTACTGAACAGCAGCAGAGGTAAAGCTCTGGGAAGATAAGAAACAATTGCCATACCCAAAATCATGAGCAGGACTTGCCCTTCCATTGATCAATCACCACCCCTAAAGTTGCCCCGACCACGGTGGCCAGCATGACATGCCAATTACCTGGAATCAGCATTTTGGCCAGCAAGGAAGTGAGACCCGCACCACAGGCTGCCATAAAGACGATCTTGTTTTTTACCTGCCCGACCAACAAAGCAATAAACATAGCGGGCAGGGCGAAATTGAGACCGAACCGGGATGGTTCATGAATCAAATTGCCAAGGGCCGCCCCTAATCCGGAACTGCAAACCCAGGCAAAATGGCTCGTCATATTCAGCCCTAAATGAAAAGGCCAGGACGGCTCATGCTCTTCATAATGATTGCTGGCCATAACGAAAGTCTCATCCGTGATTTCGGCGGCAATGACGGCCAGCTTGTGCTTTGACCAACCTTTTAACTTAGGCTGCAATGCCATACCCATCAGCAACATGCGCAAATTAACCAAGAATGTAGTGGCAATTATGGCAATCATGTCCACACCGGCTTTAAACAAACTAATGGCAATGTACTGCCCTGCCCCTGCAAAAACCAAAAAAGACATAGCCACAGCTTCAACTACATTCAAACCTGCATCCCTTGCCAGAACACCAAAAGCCAGTCCCAGAGGGAAATACCCCAAGACGATGGGCAAAGCAGCTCTACTACCTAAAGCAAATCCTTGCCAAAACACATGATCACCTGCTAGAATCACATTGATGTCAATATGTACTAATTCTATCAAAGGATAGAAAAGTATGTCAACGGAAGAAAGGTTTTCTCGCCGGGCAGTCGAACATATGATTAGATGGACAAGTCGGGGGAGGAGGTTTCTTTGGAGGAAGGCAAAGTTTTTGCTTTGGACATAGGTACGAAAACGGTGGTAGGACTGGTGGCTCAACCCGAAGATGACGGTACCATTAAAGTGCTTGATATCGAAGTAAGGGAACATCCTGAAAGAGCTATGCTCGGCGGCCAAATCCATGACATCCCGAAGGTGGCCAGGACCATCAGCGACATCAAAACTGCCCTGGAAACGCGCTTAGGCACTAAACTGCACGGCGCGGCCGTGGCAGCGGCAGGTCGCTCCCTTTTATCCACTTGCAGCAAAGCCGAACTGTCCTACACTTTTCCCCAGGAAGTAACAGAAGAAATACTGCTGACCCTGCAGTTGGAAGCGGTTAAACAGGCCCAGCAGCAGATCAAAAGTACAGATCAGGGCAACGAATATCATTGTGTAGGTTTCAGTTTGCTCCACCAATACCTGGACGATGTGGCCATCAAGAACTTGTTAGGCCAAATTGGCAAAAAAATCGCCGTCGAGATCATTGCCACTTTCTTGCCGAGGGTGGTGGTAGATTCCCTGCATACAGCCATCAACAAAGCCGGGCTGGAAATGAAGTATATTACTTTGGAGCCAATTGCGGCTATCAACCTGGCCGTGCCTGACAGTATGAGACAATTAAACATCGCCATGATTGATATCGGCGCCGGCACATCAGACATCGCCGTAGTAGACAAGAACACCATTCGGGGCTACGGCATGATTCCCATGGCCGGCGACCAAGTCACCGAGGCCCTGTGCGAAGCCTTCCTGCTGGACTTTCATACGGGAGAAGAAGTAAAACGGCAGTTGTCCAGCCACCATGAAACCGTTACTTTTTACGACATTACCAGGCACCAGCAGTCTGTTGCCCGGGTACAAGTATTAACGGCCATTCAAGATACCGTAACCTTCTTAGTACGACAGATCGCCGATAAAGTGTTGGAAATCAACGGTCGTCCCCCGCAGGCTGTGCTGCTGGTAGGTGGCGGCAGCCTTACACCCACCCTGCCGCAAGAACTGGCCAAAGCATTAAACCTGCCGGAAAACAGGGTGGCTGTGATCGGTGATGACATCACGGCACCGATAAAACAACTAACTGGTGCTTTAGCATCTCCTCAAGGGGTGACCCCGCTGGCAATTGCAGCGGATGCCCTATTTCACCGGTCCCTGGACATTATGACCGTTTCCGTCAATCATAGACCGGTCCGCTTATTTGCGGCAAACAAACTCACTGTCGGGGATGCCTTAGTGGCTGCAGGGATATCTCCCAGCCAGTATTTAGGCCGCATGGGTCCCGCCATTTCTCTGGAAGTCAATAATGAAATAGTTTTCGTCAAGGGACAACCCGGACAGACCGGCCAGATCAGAGTAAACGATCAGGATGGGGAGCTTACCACGGAGATAACCGAAGGGGACCGCATCACATTTACCCCTGGCACTACCGGCGCCGCCGGCAAAGGGACTATTATGGATGTATTGCCGCAAGACCTCATCGGTAAAGAAATCTACGTCAACAGCAAAAGAGTCCCCATGCTTTCCCAGATTAAACTGGACAATCATTACGTCAATAGTCTGCATCTTCCTTTGAGGGACGGCTGCAAAGTAGAATTCACTGCCCTAACCTCAGTGGCCCGGGTAATTAGGGTATTAGGGTATGATCCCGCCGAATCACTCCGGGTGATCATTAACGGTCAAGAATGCTTTAACTACGAAACACCGGTTTCCCCGGGCGACGTATTAGAAATATTGCCTGACCAAGCAGCCATAAAAAAAAATGAACCACCAGTTGAGCCAGCTAACTATGTAGAGATTAAGGTCAACGAACAACCGGTTCGATTAACGGTGGCCGACGGAGAACAAGCCATCCTGACTGACATCTTCAAAGTTATTGACTTTGATACAAGAGCTGGCCATGGCCGAAAACTATTGCTCGAGGTAAACGGCCAGCCGGCAAGCTTTGTTACCCCCATCAACAGCGGTGATGTTGTTCGCATCAGCTGGGTCGAAAAATAGTGTTGACGAGCAGCATCAAAGCTGTTATAATATACTCGTGTCACGAACATGCGGCAGTGGCGGAATTGGCAGACGCGCTAGATTCAGGTTCTAGTCCTGATTAGCAGGGTGGGGGTTCAAGTCCCTTCTGCCGCACCATTTAAAAAAGCTCTGTTTTGGAGCTTTTTATTTTTGTCTTTTTATACGAAGGAAGGGAGCAGCAGTATTCACATGAATACCGGCTGCTCCCTTTTTGAATACCCGGCGGCTCCATGAAGCTGCTCACAAGGAAATCAGGATAGTAACGAAACTGTGAAACAAAAAGGAAGGGATACAAAAAAAGTTCCCTTGATAAAATTCAAGGGAACTTTTTCAACTGGCTGGGGCGGCTGGATTCGAACCAACGCATGGCGGATCCAAAGTCCGCAGCCTTACCGCTTGGCTACGCCCCAACGAAAATGGTGGAGAGGACAGGATTCGAACCTGTGAAGGCAGTGCCAGCAGATTTACAGTCTGCCCCCTTTGGCCAACTCGGGAACCTCTCCAAAAATGGAGCCGACGATGGGACTCGAACCCGCAACCTGCTGATTACAAGTCAGCTGCTCTACCAATTGAGCTACGTCGGCATGTGGCGGAGCTGACGGGAATCGAACCCGCGATCTTCGGCGTGACAGGCCGACATGTTAGACCGCTACACTACAGCTCCGCAAGTGGTGACCCGTAGGGGATTCGAACCCCTGATCCCGGATTGAAAGCCCGGTGTCTTAACCACTTGACTAACGGGCCATGATTATATTTCTTATCCTGGTCGGGGCGGAGGGATTTGAACCCCCGGCCCCTTGGTCCCAAACCAAGTGCGCTACCAAGCTGCGCCACGCCCCGAAACGTGCATATTGAATTATAGCTAATCTCGCGTCATTAGTCAAGATATCGTGAGCAAATTTTATGCCCAGTTAAATTTTCCGGTTTCCATATAGTGTGATTAATGTGAGAGCTTGTAACTGAATTACCATTCACCCTTAGTACAAATCCATAGACGGGCCGTATATAACCGCTGGAGTTAAAAATAAAAATTAATTTTGTACAAACCCAGCAGGAAAATACCTTTTTATGTTGAACTACTCTCCTGGATGTTAGGCTTATAAATAATTATTGTTACTAATAAATGAGATATTCTCTATTCTCGGAACCGTTTCTAACTCAACAAAGAAGGTGACGCCGTTGAAGATTGCCGTATCCGGAAAGGGCGGGGTAGGAAAAACAACCATTGCCGCAGGATTAATCAAGTATTTTGAGCAGAGGGGCTATCAAGTTATTGCGGTTGACGCCGATCCCGATCTAAGCCTGGGCACGGTGCTTGGACTACCCGATGAGCAAATTGAGCACATAAAACCTATCGTTGATATGCGCGATCTAATTGTAGAAAGAACAGGCGACGGAGCTTTTTTTACCCTTAACCCCGAAGTAGATGACATTATCGATGAGTTTTCCATTCCCATAGGAAATATTCGCTTCCTTAAAATGGGGGCGCTGAAACAGGGAGGTTCCTCGTGTTATTGTCGTGAGAACACAGTATTACATGCCCTAGTGGCGTCCCTGTTGCTGAGAAGGGATCAAGTGGTGGTTTTAGATATGGGAGCAGGTATTGAACACCTGACCCGCGGCACCGCTCAAGGCGTAGATATGATGCTCATCGTCACCGAACCGTCACGGACCAGTATCCACACTGCCAAAACAGTGCATGGATTGGCCAGCGATTTAGGCATTCAACATATTAAATACATTGGCAACAAGATTCGCAGGCAGGAAGAAGCTGAGTATTTGAAGAAGAATCTGGGAGCTCATAATTTTTTGGGCCTTCTCCAATTTCAGGAAAGTATAAATATTCTGTCAATGAACCCAGATTCAGGAAACCTCCAAAAGTTAGCCAGTTCATTGAGCGAGATGGGGGAGAGGCTGCTAAAGGAGGTCGGTACTCGTTAACTAGCCTATCCAAATCCATTTGCTAAATATTTTTAAGGGGGTATCTTCAAGTGCCAAGATTTAGAGATCCTGAACACAATTCACGGCCTTCCCAAGCACCAAGGGTCCTGGAAAGAAAAAAAAGAGAAAGAACCATTGACCCTGCTGCTTTGGAAATGCTGGAAAAGGCCAAGCAAGACAATGTCGAAACTGCATTTGACCGGTTTTTGGCGCAACAGCCGCAATGTCAATTCGGCTACCAGGGAATCTGCTGCCGTTTCTGCCTGATGGGACCTTGCCGCATTAGATTCGACGAAGGACCTGCCAGTCGGGGTATATGCGGTGCTTCGCCATGGACCATCGTGGCCAGAAGCGTTGGTACCCTGATCTTGACAGGTGCCGCTTCTCACTGTGAACACTCCAGGCATATTGCCGAAACCCTGTTAGCATGCGCTGAAGGGAGAGCCAAGGACTATCAAATCACAGACAAAGAAAAACTGATGGCCGTCGCTAAAAAGCTGAATGTGGAAACCGACGGGAAAACGCCGGAGGAAATTGCCCGCGAAGTAGCCATTATTGCTCTTAAGGACTTTGAACGGTTGCCTGGTGAAGGCGACGCTGTCTGGACCAAAGCGTCCATCATTGAACAGCGCTACCAGAAATTCGACCAGTGCAATGTGATGCCTTCCGGCATTCACGGCACCATTTCGGACCTTTTGGCCCAAGCCCATACCGGCAACGACAACGATGCCGTTAACTTGACTTTTAGCGCGATTCGCACTGCTTTAACGGACTTTACAGGCATGGCTATCGCCACCGATTTGTCTGACATTTTCTTTGGTACGCCGGAACCTGTTGTCACCGAAGCCAACATGGCGACTTTGAAAGAAAACAAGGTTAATATTGCACTTCATGGACATAACCCGCTCCTCAGTGAAATGGTTTACCTGGCCGCCAGTCAACTGGAAGATGAAGCGAAAGCTGCCGGGGCGGAAGGAATTAACCTGGTAGGTATCTGCTGTACCGGTAACGAAATTCTCATGCGGAAAGGTGTGCCGTTAGTTACTTCTTTTGCCTCCGCTGAATTAGCTATTGCCACCGGGGCTGTTGATGCCATGGTAGTTGACGTACAATGCATTATGCCCGGACTCAGGCAAGCAGCGGAATGCTATCATACCAGATTGATCACCACATCACCCATTGCCAAGATTCCTGGTTCGTATCACATTGACTTTAACACAGAACGAGCATTAGAAGATGCCAAGACAGTTGTCAGACTGGCTATTGAGGCCTTCAGGGAGAGAAACAGCGGTCGCGTCAATATTCCGAAGGTTAAGAATACTGTCGTAGCCGGTTTTGCTTACGAAAGATTGTTGGAACTGTTTGCCACGGTTAACCCCGAGCGGCCGGTAAGTGTCTTAACAGACGCCATTCTGGCGGGAGAACTCAAAGGTGTAGTTAACCTTTGCGGCTGCAATAACCTCAAGACATTCCAGGACAACAGCCACATTGAAATTGTTAAGGAATTGTTGAAGAACGATGTCTTCGTGGTCTGCACCGGGTGTTCTGCTCAAGCCATGGCCAAGTATGGATTGCTGTCACCGGAAGCTACCGAACAGTACGCCGGGGAGGGATTAAAAGCGTTCTTGAAGAGAATCTCGGAGAAAGCTAACCTTGCCACTCCGTTACCACCGGCTTTCCATTTCGGTTCTTGTGTTGACAATTCCCGGGCCGCTGCTCTGTTCATGGATATGGCTAGAGAGCTGGGCGTGGATACACCTAAGGTACCTTTTGTGGCCTCCGCTCCGGAAGCCATGAGCGGAAAAGCAACCGCCATCGGTACCTGGTTTGTAGCTATGGGAGCTCCTACTCACGTGGGAACCATGCCTCCTGTGGAAGGCAGCGACATGTTCTACAGTATCCTCACCCAGATTGCCTCAGACGTATACGGCGGGTACTTCATCTTTGAGATGGATCCTGCGGTAGCCGCCAAGAAGATCCTCAGTGCCCTGGAATACCGGACTTGGAAACTGGGTGTCCACAAGGATGTAGCGGCAAGATACGAAACAGCTCTGTGCCAGAATTATTAATGACATGAGCATTGCCATAGAGAAGGGGGAGACATAATGGCCTTGGATTTCGATAAGATTTATGAAGGCGCTGTTCAAGAAGGTAAAGAGCCCAAAAAGTTGTTTAGGCAAGCAGTAGAAGGGAGTCTCATTGCTCTCAGCTATGCTGAAATTCTATTAAATCAAGCCATTAGAAAATACGGTCCTGATAAACCGGTAGCATATCCCGATACTGCTTACGGTTTGCCCGTCATCCGCTGTTTGAGCGGTGAAGAAGTGACTTGTTTGCAGGACCTGGTTCCCATTCTCAACCGCATGCGTAACCAGGTGAAAACTTACGAATATACCTTCGAAAATGCTCGCCTGGCCGGAGAGTCTACGCTGTATGCTGCCGAGATCATTGAAGCCCTCCGTTACGTCAGGGGAGAAGTCGAGAATGTGGAACCCTGGACCAACTTCATCGGCGACCCCGTGGTCCGGCGCTTTGGTATCAAAATGGTTGACTGGACCATCCCGGGCGAAGCCGTCATTCTCGGCCGGGCGAAGGACAGCAAGAAGCTGGCTAAAATTGTCCAAGACTTGATGGGCAAAGGTTTCATGCTGTTCCTAGCTGATGAAGTAATCGAACAACTTTTAGAAGAAAACGTCAAGCTGGGCATTGATTATATTGCTTTCCCGCTGGGCAACTTCACTCAAGTGGTACATGCCGTAAACTATGCTTTACGGGCCGGTATGATGTTTGGAGGCATTGCGCCAGGCTTAAGAGAGGAACACAGGGACTACCAGCGGCGCCGTATCCGTGCCTTCGTCCTGCATTTGGGAGAGCGGGATTACGTCAAGACGGCCGCCGAACTGGGTGCTATTTTCCTAGGTTTCCCGGTGATCACCGATCAACCCTTAGCTGAAGATGAGCAGATTCCCGACTGGTACATCTCGGTACCCGATTATGACAAGATTGTGCAAACAGCCCTCGAAGTAAGGGGAATTAAGCTCACCAATATCCAACTGGATATCCCCATTAACTTCGGTCCTGCTTTCGAAGGGGAAACCATTCGCAAAGGCGATATGTATGTTGAAATGGGTGGCGGCCGCACCATGTCCTTTGAATTGGTGCGCAGCGTATCCGAAAACGAAATCGAAGACGGTAAAGTCACCGTCATCGGTAGAGAGCTTGACGAAATTGCCGAAGGCGAAAAGATCCCGTTCGGCATCATGGTTGATATTTATGGACGCAAGATGCAGGAAGACTTTGAAGGCGTGTTAGAAAGACGGATTCACGACTTCATCAACTACGGCGAAGGTTTATGGCATACCGCCCAACGGGACATCAACTGGCTGCGCATCAGTAAAGACGCCGTCGCCAAGGGCGTCAAGTTCCGGCATATGGGTGAAATTCTCGTCGCCAAGATGAAACAAGAATTCCCTGCCATCGTGGACAGGGTACAAGTAACCATCCTGACGGACCAGCAGGCAGTGGAAGAGAACATTAAACTGGCCCGGGAACGGTATCGCAAGAGAGACGACCGCATGAGAGGATTAACTGATGATGCCGTGGATACTTTCTACTCCTGCGTCCTGTGCCAGTCATTTGCTCCCAACCATGTCTGTATCGTGACTCCTGAGCGGGTAGGGTTGTGCGGTGCCGTCACCTGGTTGGATGCAAGAGCCTCTTACGAGATTGACAATACGGGTCCGAACCAGCCGATCCCGAAAGGAGAAGCCATTGATGAAGTAAAAGGGATGTGGCAGTCCGTTAACGACTATTTATATACCGCTTCCAACCGCAACCTGGAAGAGGTCTGTCTTTACACTTTGATGGAAAATCCCATGACTTCCTGTGGGTGCTTTGAAGCCATTCTGGCCATTGTGCCGGAAGCCAACGGCATCATGATCACCACCCGGGAGCACGGCGGTTTAACGCCTTGCGGTATGACCTTCTCCACTCTGGCCGGCATGGTGGGTGGCGGTGTTCAGACTCCCGGTTTCATGGGTGTAGGACGCAGTTATATTGTCAGCCGCAAGTTTATCACCGCCGACGGCGGTATCAAGAGAATCGTGTGGATGCCGAAAGAATTGAAAGAATTCTTGCGGGAAGATTTCGTGAAACGCAGCATTGAGGAAGGACTGCCCGAAGACTTTATCGACATGATTGCTGACGAAACAGTCGGTACCACTGTTGAAGAAATTCTTCCTTTCTTAGAAGAAAAGGGTCATCCAGCTCTGACCATGGATCCCCTCATGTAAAATTAAACGTTTAATTTGCAGAAAGGAGTAAGGAAGATGGCTTTAACTGGGTTGGAAATTTACAAACAACTGCCGAAAAAAAACTGTGGAGAATGCGGTCCCCCAACTTGCTTGGCCTTTGCCATGGCTTTGGCCGGAGGTAAAGCTTCTTTAGACAGTTGTCCTTACGTGTCTGATGAGGCAAGAGCTGCCCTGGAATCCGCAGCGGCACCGCCTATTGCCAAAGTCATCTTCGGTGCCGGAGAAAGACAAGTCGTCATGGGTGATGAAACGGAACTCTTCCGGCATGATAAGAAATTCTATCATGAAACCGCCATTGCTTTTAGAATCGAAGATACCTTGAGTGAAAGCGACATCGTGGCCAGGACCGAGCAAATCAACGATCTTGTCTTTGTCCGCGTCGGCCTGGAATACCGCGTACAAGGCATCGCTGTGGAAAATGCTTCCGGCGATGCGGATAAATTCGCCGCAGCGGTAGCAACGGTAGCGAAAAACACCAAGCTGCCCCTGGTTCTCATCTCAGAAAACGTTGATGCCATGACGAAAGCCCTGGCAGCCGACGGGTTGGTCAAACCTTTAATTTACGCTGCCAATCAGGACAACTACGAAGCCATGACCAAACTGGCCATTGAGAAAAACTGCCCCTTGGCCGTTAAGGCTGACAATTTAGAAAGCCTGGCCGCTTTGGTAGAAAAGGTAACGGCCCTGGGCAAGAAGGATCTGGTCCTGGATCCCGGTGCCAGGAACGTATCAATAGCTATCGCTGATTTCACTCAAATCCGGCGGCAAGCCATCAAGAAGAGATTCCGCCCGTTTGGGTTCCCAATTATCGCTTTCACCACGGAAGCGGATCCCCTCGACGAAGTGGCCGAAGCAACCGCTTACGTCAGCAAGTATGCCAGCTTGATCGTCATGAATACAGTGGATAAAGCGCATATCTTGCCGTTGCTGAGCTGGAGACAGAACCTCTACACAGACCCGCAGGTTCCCATTAGGGTAGAGGAAAAACTCCATGAAGTAGGCAACGTCACACCGGATTCGCCGGTATACATTACCACCAACTTCTCCTTGACATATTATTCAGTGGAAGGCGAGGTAGAGGCCAGCAAGATCCCGAGCTATATCTTGGCCGTGGATACCGACGGGTTATCAGTACTCACCGCCTATGCTGACGGTAAATTTGAGGCGGATAAGATCGCCAATGTGATGAAGAAAGTCGGCTTGGAAGAAAAAGTCAATCATCGCAACATCGTTATCCCGGGCCTAGTGGCAGTCTTAAGCGGCAAGCTTGAAGAGGCCTCTGGCTGGAAGGTCATCGTAGGCCCGCGGGAAGCTTCCGGTATTCCCGCTTTTGCCAAGAGCCATTTTGCATAGGAGTGATTGAATGTCAAAGTGTCTAGTTACCTTTTTACCCGAAAATGTCTCCATTGAGGTCGAAAAAGGGACATCCATTAAACAAGCAGCGGCCGCTTTAGGCATCGAGCTCAAAAGTACTTGCGGGGAAGAAGGTACGTGTGGTAGATGTGCGGTTAAGGTTCTCGGAGGCGAAGTGAATAACCTGGGAGGAAATCTTTCCTCCCGCCTCCGTAATACCGGTCACGTGCTTGCTTGCCGTACTTTTGTAGAAGGGGACGTTGTCGTCGAGATACCAAAGGAATCCAGATTGGATGAACACCAGGTACTAGTTGGCGGGACACAGGAGAAAGGAATACTGGTCGAAAAAGAGTTAGATCTCTTAGCAGGTTATGAATTTGATCCCATTTGCCGCACCGTTTATTTAGAATTGTCGCCGCCCACCATCACGGAAAACGCCAGCGATTTAACCAGGTTAACAGGAGAACTGAAAAAGCATCTTGACTGCCGGGACGTCCGCATACCGTTATCCATCCTGCGGAAATTGGCAGAAACGCTGCGGGGAGCCGATTGGAAGGTTTCGGTTTCGGTGATATGTTTCGAAGGCGATGCCCATATTGTCAACATCCAACCCGGGAACACCGCTTCCACTTCCTTCGGTTTGGCCGTTGATATAGGTACCACTACGGTGGTAGCCTACCTGGTCAACCTGGCTACGGGTCAGGTACTGGGAAAGGCCGGTACCTATAACAAGCAAGCACGCTACGGTGATGATGTAATTTCTCGTATGATCTATGCCAATGAGCCCAACGGCTTGGAAAGGCTTCACGATGCCGTTATCGGTACGGTCAACGAATTAATTGACAAGCTTTGCACCGAGCATCAAATTGATAAGGCCAACATCAATGTGGTGATGTCCGCCGGCAACTCAACCATGGCACACCTATTCCTGGGGTTGACACCGAAATACATCCGTTTGGATCCCTATATTCCAACGGCGTCGGATCTGCCTCCAGTTACAGCTAAGGATTTAGGGCTGGCTATTAACCCGGAAGCCTGGGTCTTTAGCTTCTCGGCCTTAGCCAGCTATGTTGGCGGCGACATCGTATCCGGTGTTCTTTGCACCAGGATCAGCCAGTCCGATGAAATGACCTTGTTCATTGATATCGGCACCAACGGGGAAATGGTTCTCGGCAATCGAGAATTCCTGATGACTTGTGCTTGTTCAGCAGGTCCTGCTTTTGAAGGTGGCGGTATCACTTTCGGGATGCGGGCTATGAAAGGAGCCATCGAGCGGATCGACATTGACACTGCTACCTATGAGGTTGCGGTACAAACCATTGGCAACGGCAAACCGATAGGCATTTGCGGTTCAGGGTTAATCGATTGCATTGCCAAGCTGCGGGACGCCGGCATTATCGACAGGACGGGTAAATTCCAACAGGTCCCTTCCAACCGGTTCCGCATGAATGACGAAAGCCCGGAATTCGTGTTGGTATGGGCCGAAAATTCCGGTATCAACAAGGATATCGTGATTACCGAAGCAGATGTGAAAAACCTGATTCGGTCCAAAGGCGCTGTCTATGCCGGGATCAGGACCCTGCTGCAAATGGTGGCAATGGACTTGGATGTAATTGACAAGATCTTAATTGCCGGGGGCTTCGGTAACTATCTCAATTTGGCAGATGCTATCAAAATTGGTTTGCTGCCTGACGTCCCACTGGAAAAATATGAATTCGTGGGGAACACCTCGGTCAAAGGTGCCCATCTAAGCTTGTTATCCCGGCAAGCTTACCAGGATGCCGTTGAAATAGGACGAAAAATGACCTATATCGAGCTTTCAGTGGGAAATACCTTCATGGACGAGTTCGTTTCCGCGCTCTTCCTGCCACATACCGATTTGAGCTTGTTTCCCTCGGTAGCAGGTTAGCTTGAGGAAAGGAAGGGATTTAATTGGCAATACACATTTCCGTAGCAGGAAAGGGAGGAACGGGAAAAACCACTTTTGTAGCTCTGCTAATCCGTTACCTTATTGAACACAACAAGCGAAGTATTCTCGCTGTCGACGCGGATCCTAACGCTAACCTTAATGAAGCGTTAGGATTGGAAGTCACACAGTTTATATCTGACATCCTTACAGAGACCAAAGATCCTAAAGCCATTCCCCCTGGCATGAGTAAAGATCTCTTCATTGATTACCGCCTGTCCCAGGCGCTGGTGGAACATGAATTGGTTGACCTATTGGTCATGGGCGGCCCGCAAGGACCTGGGTGCTATTGCTACCCCAGCGATTTGCTGCGGAAGCAGATTGAAAACTTAACAGGAAACTATGAATACCTGGTCGTCGATAATGAAGCAGGATTGGAACATATCAGCAGAGGTATCTTACCTCAGGTACAGCACCTGTTCGTTATCAGCGATGCTTCGGCCCGGGGCATTCGTTCGGCGGGACGCGTACACCAATTGGTTCAATCCCTGGGCAGCAAAGTCGAGAATCTTTATTTGGTGGTTTCCAAAGTCGGTGAAGAGGGCATAGAGCCTTTATCCGAGGAAATCCGGAACACGGGATTGAATTTGATTGGCACGATTCCTTTAGATCCATTAGTCGTGCAATTCGATACGGAAGGAAAACCACTGTTCCGATTGCCTCCGGACTCTAAGGCCGTTCAGGCAGTAGAGGCTATTTTACAAAAAATTGATCTTTAGTTAGTATTCGAAGCTAGGAAAGGAGAAATGGCGAATGGCTGTAGAAATTCTTAGGGAAAAGAGTAGGGCTAGCGTGCTGGAAGTGACCCTCGGTGCCACTCCGGAACAAGGCGGCACCAGAACCCACACTATCACCGTGGGAGGAGATTCCGCTCTCCCGTTCCATCACTTTGAGGGAGAAACTAAACACCGGCCGGTCATCGCTTTGGAAGTACAGGACATCGTGCCCAATTGGCCCGAAAACCTGGCCAAGTACTATCGCGATGTGTGGAACGATCCCGGGCAATGGGCCAAAAAGTGCGTGGAAGAATACGGCGCAGATTTGATCTACTTGAAACTAAACGGGGCACACCCTGATAATGGCAACAAATCCGTTGATGAGTGTGTCGCAGCACTGAAAGAAGTTCTGAAGGCCGTAGGAGTTCCGTTGATTGTTGTCGGCTGCGAAGACGAAGAAAAGGATCACGACTTAATGGTCGCGGTAGCCGAAGCGGCTGCTGGGGAAAACCTGCTTTTAGGCAATGCTGAACAAGACAACTATAAATCTCTTACAGCCGCATGTATGGTGCACAAGCATAATATCATTGCCAGGTCTCCTCTAGACATTAACATTTGCAAGCAATTAAACATCTTAATTAGCGAAATGAACCTGCCCTTGTCCAAGATTGTCATTGACCCGACTATCGGTGGATTGGGTTACGGTATCGAGTATGCCTATTCCATTTTGGAAAGGGCTCGCCTCGGAGCTCTCCAAGGTGATAAAATGCTGTCAATGCCTGTCATCGCTACCGTAGGATACGAATCCTGGCGGACCAAGGAAGCTAACTTGAGCCAGGCTGAGAATCCCGGTTGGGGCGCCGAAGAAGACCGGGGCATCCTGTGGGAAGCCACTTGCGCAACAGCGTTGTTGCAGTCCGGTGTCCACATCCTGCTGATGCGTCATCCCAAGTCCGCCGCCATTGTGAAAAAGCACATTGACCAACTGATGATGTCCAACGAGTATTAAGCGTGAAACCGCTTAAAAAGGAGGAGTTCTCATGATTATTATTGGTGAACGTATTAACGGAATGTTTAAGGACATCAGACAAGCGATCCAGGACAGAGATCCTAAGCCGGTGCAAGAATGGGCCAAACGTCAAGAAGAAGGTGGGGCTCGCTACCTGGATATCAACGTCGGACCGGCTGTATCGGACAAAGTCAGCGCCATGAAATGGCTGGTAGAAGTAGTCCAAGAAGTCTCCGACCTGCCTCTGTGCCTTGATTCCACTGATTTCAATGCCATTGAAGAAGGGCTGAAGCTGTGCAAGAAGCCGGCCATTATCAACTCCACTTCGGCAGAACGTTCCAAGATTGAAGTCGCTTTTCCCCTGGCAGTGAAATACGGTGCCGGCTTAATCGGCCTGACCATGGACAACAAAGGGATTCCCAAAGACAGCGATAGCCGGCTGGCCTTCGCCATGGAATTGGTCGCAGCAGCCGATGAGTTTGGGTTACCCATGGAAGACCTGTACATTGACCCCTTAATCCTGCCCTGCAATGTAGCACAAGACCATGCTCCGGAAGTGCTGAAGACTTTGCAGCAGATTAAAATGCTGGCCAATCCGGCTCCTAAGACAGTCATCGGTCTCAGCAACGTATCCAACGGGTGCCAGAACCGCCCATTGATTAATAGGACTTATTTGGCCATGGCCATGGCCTGCGGCTTGGATGCAGCCATTGCCGATGCCAATGATGAAGCCTTAATGGAGGTAGCGGCTACAGGCGAAATACTGCTCAACCAAAAAATCTACTGCGACTCCTACGTAAAGCTTTTCATCCAAGGATAACCCGGAATAGCGGCATAGACCCTTAAGTCTATGCCGCTTTTTTTGGCCGCAGTCTCCTCCGAGGGTTCCGGCAATCCCGTAATTCTTATCATAAAACCCTTGTGCCGTGCATATTTTTCTACAGAAGGACTCTGTAGAAAGAGGTGAGCCCGTTTGTCACACGAAAGAGAACAACAGGAATTGGAACGAGAAATACTAGCGCTTACCGACCGTTTAATCGAGAATACCATCGAAATCAGTATGTTATCGGGAGAGGAACTGGAACGAAAACAAGCAGAAGGAGTCAATATTGTTGTCCAGCTGGCGGCTGTACTGGAGGCATATTTAGGCGGGTCCCCGGAACACTTTGCCCAGGTGATAAAGGAACTGGCCAGGCAGAAGCTGCCGGATGAAAACATTTTAGCCAGTTTCGGCGAGTTCAGCACTTACTTGGAAGAAGCCATTCATCATGGTCTCAGGCTCTACCATGAAAACCGGCCAATGCCCGAAGACATTACCGGTGCTGCACCAACAGAACCGGAAGAAGCCAATGACGCGGGTGCTGTCGAGGAGGCATCTCCTGTCCCTTCCGGCGCAGGAGGAACAGGGGAAGAATGCACCGTTACTTGTGATGAACCAGCTGAAACAGTCACGACCCCAGCCCATCATAGCACAAATACTGGAGCAGAAGAGGAAACGGTTAAGACAGACAACCATGTTGAGCCTGCTGCCGGTCTTATGCCTTCTTCATGGGATCATGAAGTTGACGTGTCAAGTCCCCCAGAACCTGCACCTGCCTCAGAACAGGCAAGCAGCAGCTTGACACCTGAAACCGGCAGCGCCACCGGTCCCCCGGCAGATGGTGAGAACTGCCTGTCCGCTGCAGACACCAGTGAAAACCAGGCAAGCATCCCAGTTAACGACACGGACCAGGACCACTGGCAAGCGGCCTTGAAGCTGGTTTTCCCCGAGGCCACGATCATCAAGAACCATACCGTGAAAGGGTTGGCATTTTCTTACTACATCCCGGAATACGCCATCGCCATTGACCTCAATCCCACGGACAAAAAAGAAACCATTTGGAAAGAATACTACTGCCGGCAAGAAAACATTAGACTCCTGTCCATCGCCATGCAAGAAAACTCACGCATCCGTCACATAGTCAGAAGCTTAAGGTTGTCATTAGCCCAAAACATCAGCCAAAATATTTCGTAAAAACGTTTGACAGAGTCATCAGAACCTGCTATACTGATAGTAAAATTTTATCCGAGTTAAAGGCAATGCAGGGGAAGAGTAACTGGTTCCCACATCCAGAGAGCTGACGGTTGGTGCAAGTCAGTATGATGGCGCCAGTGAAGGCCGCCCCTAAGTCGCCGGCTGAAATTGTAGTAAGCCGGGCCGGGTAGTTCCGTTATCAATGTCTGGGAGTGCATATATTTGATTTGAGTGCACTTTCAGGGTGAGTTTGGGTTTTTGCCAATAAGGGTGGTACCGCGGGTATACCTCTCGTCCCTTCCGGATGAGAGGTTTTTTTATTTGCCTAACCATCTTTTGACTACTGTATGGCAGGTGTTGCATATGGCTCTCAATCTGGAAAGTATGATTTCTCCGGTTGTAAAATCTTTACCTCCTTCAGGGATTAGAAAGTTTTTTGATTTGATCGCCGGTGCTCCTGACGTCATATCTTTAGGTGTCGGAGAACCCGACTTCAGTACGCCCCTGTCTATCCGCAAGGCTAGCATTGAAGCTTTGTATAGAGGCGAAACCAGTTATACCTCTAATAAAGGCACTCCTGAGCTTCGACAAGCTCTATCTGACTACTTGTGCAAACAACACCAGGTAAGCTATGACCCGGAAAACGAGATTTTGGTAACCATCGGCGCCAGCGAAGCTGTCGACTTAGCATTGCGTGCTGTAGTCTGTCCCGGAGATGAAGTAATAATTGTTGAACCTGCATACGTCTCTTACATGCCTTGTACCTTGCTGGCCGGCGGTGTTCCTGTTTTCGTTAAGACGAAGGCCGAAAATGATTTTAAGTTAATGCCGGAAGAGCTGGAAGCAGCTATTACACCCAGAACCAAGCTGGTCATCATAGCGTACCCCAATAACCCTACCGGTGCCGTGATGACTAAAGAAGATCTTAAACCTATTGCCGATATTATCTTAAAGCATAACATCCTGGTGCTGTCAGACGAGATTTATGCCGAGCTTACCTATGAAAACAAGCATACCAGCATCATTGAATTTCCGGGCATGAAGGAAAGAACCATCCTGGTATCCGGCTTTTCTAAATCCTTTGCCATGACCGGGTGGCGTATCGGTTTTGCCGCCGCACCGGCCCAGATTTTAAATGCCATGGCCAAGATTCACCAGTATACCATTTTATGTGCGCCGATCATGGCCCAGCAAGCAGCTTTGGAAGGTCTGCGCCACGGCGCTGCGGAAGTCAAGCACATGGTAGAACATTATGATTTCCGGCGTAAACTGGTGTACTCCAGGCTTGTAGCCATGGGTTTGGAATGTTTTGAACCGAAAGGGGCCTTTTATATCTTTCCTTCCATAGCGAGCACAGGTTTTACATCAGAAGAGTTTGCGCAACGACTTCTAGAAGAAGAAAAAGTAGCGGTAGTGCCCGGTGAAGCCTTTGGCACCTCCGGAACGGGACATATTCGCATTTCCTATGCCAATTCAGTCGCCAATTTGGAAGAAGCCATGAACCGCATCCAACGATTTATCAAAAGACACCAGTTAAAACTGGTGGCCAATTAGAGGAAAACCGGTGCGCATCCAGAAATCATTAAGCAGTATGTCTCTTCAGGGGGTGCTGCTTTGAGAATTCAGTTCTTTGGCGCTGCCGAAACAGTCACCGGTTCTTGCTATATGGTGGACACCGGCATCTACAAGTTCTTAGTAGATTGCGGCTTATTTCAAGGTGGAAAAAACATTAAAGAGAGGAACTACAGCGATTTCCCTTTCGATCCGTCAGAAGTTGACTTTTTGCTGCTCACTCATGCGCACATCGATCATTGCGGTCTGATCCCCAAACTATATAAACACGGCTTTAAAGGACCCGTCATCGCTACGGCCCCGACGGTGGAACTGTGTACCGCCGTCCTGCCGGACAGCGGTTTTATTCAGGAGATGGAGGTGGAACGCAAGAACAGGAAATACCAGCGCTCCGGCCTCCCCCTTTTAGAGCCTATTTATACCGCAGCTGAAGCGCAGCATTGTTTGCAATATTTCCAAGGCGTCAACTATGATGAATTTTGGCAAATCAAACCCGGCATCACCGTTCGTTTTAAAGATGCCGGGCATATTTTGGGTTCCGCCATCGTGGAGATTTGGCTTGAATCCGGAACCGGCACGTGCAAATTAGTTTTTACCGGAGATCTAGGCAATTTCGACAGGTCAATGACTAACGACCCATCTCCCATCGATCATGCCAACTATTTGATTATCGAATCTACTTATGGGGATCGCCGGCACAAGGAGATAGGAAACCGCCGGGAGATCCTCGCCGAGATCATTCATGACACCTTTAAACGTGGAGGCAATGTCATTATACCTGCCTTTGCCATCGAAAGAACCCAAGACTTGTTATACAACTTGCACCTTCTCATCGAGGAAAACAAAATTCAAGGAAAAGACATTTACATTGACAGCCCTTTGGCTATCACAGCCACGGAGATTTTCTGCCGGCACCAGCACCTGTTTGATGAAGAATTTGCCGAACTGAGGCGGGCTAAGCAAGGCCACTGCCCCCTGTATCTCCCCGGACTTCGTTTCAGCCGGACGGCGGAAGAATCCATGGCCCTTAACCGGATTAAAAGCGGGGCCATTATCATCTCAGCCAGCGGCATGGCCGATGCAGGTAGGATCAAACATCATCTAAAGCATAATTTGTGGAGGCCGGAGTCAACTGTAGTTTTTATTGGTTACCAAGCACCCGGTACCCTCGGAAGACGTCTCATCGACGGCGAAAAGCAGGTTAGGATCCACGGGGAAGAAATCAAAGTGCAAGCTCAAATTGTCAACTTGGAGGGCTTTTCCGCCCACGCAGACCAGCAAGGCATCTTGCGGTGGATGAACAACTTCAAGAAGCCGCCGCAAAGAATATTTGTCACCCACGGGGAACCCCAATCCGCGATTGCATTGGCCGAACTTTTAAGGGAACAGCTCAAGACAGAAGTAGTTATCCCCAAATACCTGGCACAATATGACCTAGTTCCCGAAGAATGGGCGGAACCGGCTGCTGAAACCGCTGTTACCAGAGAAACCCTTTATGATATGGCCCAAAGTATTTACCACCGGCTGACCGGCATTATCGACCGGCACACCGGCAAGAAAGACACTTACCGGCTGTACAACCTGCTGAACCGCTTGGCGAGCTTAATCGACGAAGGCCCGCAACCATAAGCCACCTGGCACATGTTTGACCTATGCATGGGCATAGGTCTTTTTCATGTCCTCAGGCAGCACCAGTTTTCGTACATAAATATTCACTTGAACCACGTGCAAGGCCGTCATATGCTCCAGCACCTGTTTGACTCGTTCCTGCACGGCATCCAGAAGAGGCGGAAAAGGTTTGCCGTAACGAACCGTCAAATCCATATTAACAATGGTACCTTGGGGCACTTCTTCCAAAACAATATTCTGTACTTTGACTACGTCACTGCTAAGCTGGGCCGCCCCTTTTATGATCTGTTCCAACGCCGCGTTGTCAATATAAAACCTCCCAAAATAATTAAAGGTAGGGCGTACCACCGTTTGATTCACCCAGAGTTGGCTTTTGCTACCGGTTTTCTGCCTTTTGGAGAATCGAACATATAAAGGATCAGTCAGCACCCCGGACAGTTTAGGTTTCACGGCTACCGATGGAGCCGGGATCACATGCTTGCCAAAATGCTGCCTGATCTTCTTGGCTTTGGTGATTTCACTCGGGGAAGCTATATCTTCAATATCCAGGTACAATTCCGGTAGGGGAAGCTCTAACCGGGCGGCGATCTTATTCACCATATCTTTGGAGGTTCCCAGGATCAAAACACAGCGCGGCTTCAGAACCTTAAGCTCCTCTTTCACCCCTTGAGCATGATCCGGATCAGTGAATAAAGCCGTTTTGATAGCACCAATGGCTGTGGCTTGTTTCTTGGCTGAGACACCGGCGACAATTTGGTGCCCTTTGATCAAAAGGCCGTCATCGATAATCACTTCCGCCCCATGCTCATGAGCTACCAGAAGGGCCCGATGACTTTTTCCTGTCCCACTGGGACCGACTAGCGCAATCACCTTCATAAAAACACCTGCTGTTTTTGCAATTATTTCCTTGACTACTATATTATACCCTTGAAGGGGGACCTTTGACAAATAAAAAGATCATTCCGTCCCTGGGTGGCCCGGTCTTTCTGGCCCCGGTTTAGAAAGAAGATGCCAAGCATGATAAATAATGCTACAATATACATTAAGGAACAGCCACGGGGTGGTCTGCATGTCTGAACAAAGCCTATTCTTAAAATTTACTTCCGAACTGTTTGTGGACGGTACGGTTAATGTGCCTTTTCTTTTATTGAAAAGCTATAAGAAAATAGGGATGAACGAAACGGAACTGGTGCTGCTGCTGCACCTGTGGTCTTGGCACCAGTCGGGTAATCAAGAATACCCTACGCCTCAGGAACTGTCATCTGTAATGACCGTCGAAAGTTCACAAATTCAAACCTTACTGGCAGGAATGGTCGAAAAAAAGATCATTTCCATTGAACACCTGTACGATCCTGCCCAGAAGAAATGGATAGACCGCTTTTCTTTTGCCGGCTTGTTTGATAAATTGATGGAGAACTGGGCTCTCATGAAAGCGCAGCAGTTGGAAAACGAAGCCCGCAAGGGAGAGCAACTTTCCCCCGAGGTGGCACAAGAATTATTCCGCGCTTTTGAAGAAGAATTTGGTCGCTTGCTCTCACCCTTTGAAAGCAATCAAATTTTAGAATGGTGCCATGAGGACAGATACTCACCGGAATTGGTTATAGAGGCCTTGCGCAAGGCCAGCCTGAGGGGAATAAAAAACCTGAAATATATCGATTCGATCCTTAAAGACTGGCAAAGGAACAATATCCGCACGGTGAAACAAGTGGAAGAATATGAAAAGCATTTCCAGACCAGGCAACAACTGAAGAAAAAAGAAACGAAAACCTACCAAATTAAAAGTGATGAAATCAAACGCAAAATTGAAAAATACAAGGATGTCTATATGAGCTAAAGGGTGTCGTACCGATGATTAATCACGATCGTCATCATGGAACTGAATACCAGTGTCCCAGGTGCCAGAACCGCGGTTTTATCATCAAGGATGAAGTTGCTTACCGCTGTCCCTGCATGAAGCAGCGGACCATCGAGCAGTTGTTCCGCCATTCAGGCCTTGGCACGTTACAACATCAATGCACCTTTGCAAATTTTTCCTTTGCTTACTACCCGGATGTGTATGATGAACAGTTGGGGTTCACTTACTATCAAAATGCCAAAATCGCTCTCAAGGCTGCGGAAGAGTTCGCCGCGGCTTTTGTAAAAGGCAATTATCACGGGCCCGGGATAGTCTTTACGGGCCCGGTGGGAAGCGGCAAGACTTTCTTGGCCAGCAGCATTGCCAATTATGTACTGTCTAAAGGAAAACAGGTCTTGTTTACGGTGGTACCTGATTTATTGGACCAGCTTAAAGCTACTTACGACCGCTCTGCTCTGGTGGAAACTGATGAGCTAACCATTTTGGAGGGAGCCAGAAACGTTGAACTTCTAATCATGGATGATTTAGGGGCCCATAATTACACGCCGTGGACGGTAAATAAGATTTATTCCATTTTGAACTACCGGGTTAATCACCAACTGCCAGTAGTCATCACCACCAACTTGAGTCTGGATGAACTGGACACGTATCTGGGCGAAAGAACAACCTCCCGTATCTTACAGCTGTGCCGGGTGTACCGTATCGCCAGCGTGCAGGACATTCGATGCCTGAAATCTAAAGAACACCTTCACCAGTAAAAAATCCATGGTATTGCAAAACTTTAATTACGATTTAGCAACAATTACGGTTGCGTCTGTCAGTCAATGGTTGTATAATAACAGTGAACGGAATAATTTTCAGGGTAAACGGTAATTTGGTGCGGCCCAGCAGTCTGTGAGAGGGGGAAATCTAGATGGAAATGTTAAGAATACCAATTGGGGTTTCCAATCGCCACGTTCATTTGTCCCAAGAGCATCTGGAGCAGCTCTTTGGTCCGGGGTACGAATTAACATTTTGGAAGGAGTTAGGACAACCCGGCCAATATGCCTGCAAAGAGGTAGTCTCCGTAGTAGGCACCAAGGGAATTATTGAAAACGTCAGAATCATAGGCCCCGTAAGGAAACAAACTCAGGTGGAAATTTCCAGAACCGATGCTTTTAAACTGGGAATTAAAGCTCCTATCCGGGAATCCGGTGATTTAGAAGGCACGCCCGGCTGTGTCCTGGTAGGACCTAAGGGCATGGTCTCCCTGGATTCAGGAGTTATTATAGCAGCAAGACATATCCACATGACACCTCCTATCGCCAGCCAATACGGCCTGCGCGATAAGGACGTGGTCAGTGTATTAGTGGAGGGCGAAAGAGGCGTAGTATTCAACAATGTCATCGTGAGAGTCAGTAAGAACTCGGCCCTGGAATTTCACGTTGATATCGATGAAGCCAATGCCGCTCTGTTGAACACCGGAGAAACGGTCACGATGCTTGATAAAAACCAAGCCCTCTGCTTGGTAGGATAATATTATGCCCCGACAATCCGTCGGGGTTTTTTTATTTACACACATGCCAGCCTGTGTTATATAATGAAGATAGGTATAACTTGAAGCGCAGGAGGTTTCCCATGAAAATCCCCATTTGTGACACGTGTAAGGCAAAGAATGTTGAGGGTGTCATTTGCCGCCACTGTGACAATTATTATTGCTACGATTGCCTGGACCTCCATAAATCCAACTTAAGACCATGTCCTACCTGTGGGGAATTCATTTGTAATGAGTGCTACGACGGCATGATCGAGTGCGACAATGTCAGAAAAAAATAAGGCGAAGGATGTTGCTCCTTCGCCTTTAATCTTCTAGTTGGCGCGCCCGACAGGATTCGAACCTGTGACCTCCGGACTCGGATTCCGTTACTCTATCCTACTGAGCTACGGGCGCAACTGCATATCTAATTATAGCTTATAACGCTGCTCATGTCAAAAATCTTTTCAAAAAAAACCTGTATCTTGTAATTTTCCCGGGTTGGTTATAATATTGTGTTAGGAACACTGTATACAATATGCCTGCTGGGGGAGGCGGCTTTCGTGAACTACCTGGTCACCTGGAGCAGCGGTGAAGAAGTGCATTACTTGTTCTTGCCTCACGGCGCCAATTTGGAGGAGTATTTGGAAGCAGACAAGAATTATATCGTCACTTGTCTGGAGTTGCCAGAAGCTTAGCAGCGACCTGCTAAGCTTTTTCTTTAGTTGCTAAAATTCCCTTCTTGCGATATTATCTTAATAGTACATGATCATTTGCTCTGGTGGTGGTAGTGTGTCACAAACTCCCTGGAAAGATGCTTTTGCTAAAGCCAGAACAAGACTACAGAAAGCTAATCCTGCAATCCTCTCGCTGCATACGGGCATGAACTGGAACGAAACAAACCAGCAATTTTCCTTTTTCTCTCTCGGAAAAAAATATACAATCTCCTTTCCCGACGGAGATGTTCTGACGGAAGCCGGTCAAACGGCTTCTCCTGCATTTGCTTTGCTTACCCTTCACTACCTGCTTTCAGAACCTACATTGCCCCAGGGAAATTGGATATCCTTTAAAGAAATCCCCGGCGGTCCCATTTATCAAGCCCCCTTTGAAGCCAGGACAATTGGGAGGCTTTTTAGAAAAGTCAGTCAGCTTTCCACCTTAGCTCGGGCTTGTGAAAAATTAGACGGGAAAAAGATGGACAGTGGGGACCTGGCCTATTGCTTTGACCTTTTTCCCCGTGTGCCCGTAGGTCTGGTATGCTGGGAAGGAGACGATGAATTTCCTCCCTCGGGCAATATCCTGTTCGATGCCAACGCAAGACACTTTTTGACGACGGAAGACTACGCGGTCATAGGCGAGTATCTTGTTGGGCAGTTACTAAAAGAACTGACTTAATATATAAAAGGAGTAGACGGCATGCAGAAATTGCCGGAAGAACCTTTAGCAAGTATCAATGCAAAAATTGAATACTACCAGCAGGAATTAGAGGAACTCAAGAATCAAAAGGAGTTTCCTTATCTGTATATCATCGTGGCCCTACCCGTCACTGCAGTTTTCCTGCTCCTTGCCGTTATTTCCGACGGTTTAATCGACTTCACCGCAGCCATCACAGGAGCCCTCTTTTTTTCATTATTAATAACGTGTGCATATTTGGTGCTGTATCAACCGAACAGGGAAGAACTGGAGAACCAAATTCAAAAGCAATTAGCCACCCTATATAGAGAAAAAAACAAACTGGAAGCAGGACTCAAAGGAGAAAAGGAAGTGGCCTACATCCTCAGTTGGCTGCCGAAAGAATACATTACTATTAATAACGTTTACCTGTCAGCAGGGGATATGGACGTGCAGCAATTTGACCATATCGTAGTCGGCCCTCCGGGTGTGATTCACCTTGAAACTAAAACCATTAACGGCGCCGTCCTCATCGATCCTAAGGGCAACTGGACAGTGCTGAAAGCCTCCCAGCACAAGATCATGCGGGAAGGGATGGACAGCCCTCTACCGCAACTGCAGCGCCATGAGATGATCCTGCAGGGTTTTCTCAAGCAGGAGTTTCCTGATGAAACCATTCCTATTCACGGCATTGTGGTTATGGCCAACAGCCGCACCATTATTGAAGGTGAAGATCCGCATCTTACCGTCCTGAAAAAAGACAAGCTGAATGAATACATAAAGAACCTTCCGGTATCCACTCCGTTGCGCCAGGATTTAATTGGCAAGATTGCTTTAAGTTTGGTCGAACATCACCAGGACCTTTCTTGATAATGTTTTGCTGGGGGGCAGGATTTTTTTCTTATGGCTAGAATTTTTTTTATTTGAAACTAATATTTTCAATAATCAGAATGTTCTCAAGGAGGAGTGATTGGTGAAGCTTTACGAATACATGGGTAAAGAACTTTTCCGGGAATACGGCATACCGGTCCCCAGAGGAAAAGTTCTCCGCGACCCGCAAGAGGCAGCACTTATGGCAGAAGAACTCGGGGAAGTTGTGATCAAGACCCAAATATTGTCTGGCAAGCGGGGCAAAGCGGGGGGCATTAGATTTGCCAGCCATCCCAAGGAAGCTGAAGAACATGCCGCCTTTGTCCTTCAGCAAGAGTTTCACGGCCATAGAGCTCAAGAAATACTGGTAGAAGAAAAGCTTTTCATTGAACAAGAACTATATTTAGCCATTATCATGGAAGGCTCTTTGAAAGGTCCGTTATTGCTGGCGTCACGCTACGGTGGCATGGATATCGAGGAAGTACCCGATCAAGACTTAGTGAAACTGCCCATCGACCTGCACTTGGGCATTCAACCGTATTTCTGCCGCGAAGTAGCTAAACGGCTCGGCCTGACGGGCGGCCCGGCAAAGCAATTCAATGAACTGCTGCCCAGGTTATACCAGCTTTTCCGCGAGAAAGACTGTGAATTGGTCGAAATCAATCCCCTGGTTGTTTCGCAAGATAGGTTAATCGCAGCCGACGCTAAAATAACCATCGATGATGAAGCCTTATACCGTCACCCTGAGTTACCAAGGGTGGAAGAACGAAACGAAGCAGAACAGAAAGCACATGCCATCGGCCTATCCTTCGTTCAATTGGACGGCGACATTGCCATCATGGCTAACGGAGCGGGTATCACCATGGCTACCTTGGATGCAATCCAGTATTACGGAGGAGCACCGGCCAACTTCTTGGATGCAGGAGGAGGGGCCAACGTGGAGCAAACCGCCCAGGCCTTGGAATTGTTACTCAGCACGAATCCCAAAGCCATTTTCATTAATATTTTTGGCGGCATTACCAGGTGTGACGATGTGGCCCAAGCGTTCCTACAGGTAAATAGACAAAAATCGATCGACATACCGGTAGTGATTCGTCTAGTCGGTACCAATCAGGACCTAGGCGTGAATCTTCTGGCAGAGCAAGGTATCGTAGCCTACGAAAACATGCAAGAAGCTGCGATGAAAGTAGTATCCTTGGCGAAAGGGGCAGTGGGATAATGGCAATTTTCGTTAACTCCGAAACCCGGGTGGCGGTGCAAGGCATTACAGGAAAGCAAGGACAGTTTCATACCAAACAAATGCTAAAGTACGGGACCAAAATAGTAGCCGGCGTCTCCCCCGGCAAAGAAGGGCAATCGGTGGAAGGCATACCTGTATATGACAGCATGTTTTCAGCCATCGGCCGGCACCAGATTGATGCCAGCGTCTTATTCATTCCTGCTCCTTTTGCGAAAGATGCCGCCTTAGAAGCCATTGACGCCGGAATCAAACTGCTGGTCTTAATTACGGAACACATTCCTCTCCACGACGCAGCCGAAATCATGGCTTTCGCCAAGAAGCGAGGCACCGTCGTCATCGGACCGAATACTTTTGGCGTAGTATCTTCCGGCCAATGTAAAATCGGTATCATGCCAAACCAGTTCTTTGTCCCGGGCCCCGTTGGCATCGTGGCCAGAAGCGGCACCCTAAGTTATGAAATCGTGGGGAACCTGCTGCGCGGTGGATTGGGCACCAGCACCGTAGTGGGTTTAGGCGGCGATCGGATAGTGGGCCTCAGTTTTATCGACGTTTTGGCCAGGTTCGAAGAAGATCCTGAGACCAAAGCCATTGTGCTGGTTGGGGAAATTGGCGGTTCCAGTGAAGAAGAAGCCGCCGAATACATCAAAAAACATATTTCTAAACCGGTAGTGGCCTACATTGCAGGTAAGAGCGCTCCGCCGGGCAAACGTATGGGACATGCGGGTGCCATCATCGAACGGGGCAGGGGCACCTACCAGGGGAAAATTGCTGCCTTGAAAAGTGCAGGCGTGCATGTGGCCACATTGCCCTATGAAGTGCCTGACATTATCAAAGAATTGCAAATAGACAAAATCGTCTAAAGGAGGTCTTTTTTTGTGGATTATAACAATGAAGATCTCAAGAATAAACTCAATCAATGGGAAAAGCGCCTGGAAAACCAGTTGAACAAGGCGCCTGAACGCAAAGCCGAATTCATGACTGATGCAGGCATCCCCATCCAGCGATTGTACATCCCGTTAGATCTCGACGGCACATATGAAGAACGGTTGGGTTTCCCGGGAGAATATCCTTTTACCCGGGGCATACAATCCACCATGTACCGCGGCCGGCTGTGGACCATGCGTCAATACGCCGGTTTCGGTTCCGCTAGGGAAACCAATGAACGATTTAAGTATTTGCTGTCACTGGGGCAAACGGGCCTCAGCGTGGCTTTTGACTTGCCTACCCAAATCGGTTATGATTCGGACCACCCCTTTGCGCAAGGAGAAGTTGGCAAAGTGGGGGTGGCCATCGACAGCTTGGAAGACATGGAGATGCTGTTCGACGGCATACCTTTAGACCAAGTCAGCACCTCCATGACCATCAATGCCCCGGCGGCCATCTTGCTGGCCATGTATATTGCCGTGGCGGAAAAACAGGGGATTAGCCCTGATAAATTAAGAGGTACGATCCAAAACGATATCCTAAAAGAATACATCGCCAGAGGCACCTACATTTTCCCGCCTGAACCATCCATGCGTTTGGTTACAGATATATTTGCTTTTTGTTCGGAACATGTGCCTCATTGGAACACCATCAGCATCAGCGGTTATCACATTCGCGAGGCAGGCGCCACAGCCGTTCAGGAAGTGGCTTTTACCATGGCCAATGCCATGGCCTATGTGCAGGCAGCTATCGATGCCGGGTTGCCCGTTGACCAATTTGCGCCGCGATTATCTTTCTTTTTCAATGCTCACCTGAACTTTTTTGAAGAGATTGCCAAGTTCAGAAGCGCTCGGAGAGTTTGGGCTAAGATTATGAAAGAACGCTTTAATGCTGCCAACCCCAAATCGATGATGCTGCGTTTCCATACTCAAACTGCCGGCTGCACCCTCACAGCCCAACAACCTGATGTCAATATCCTTCGTGTAGCCTTCCAGGCCCTAAGCGCAGTCCTGGGCGGTACCCAGTCGCTGCACACCAACTCCAAGGACGAAGCCCTGGCTTTGCCTAGTGAAGAAGCTGTAACCATCGCCTTAAGAACCCAACAAGTCATCGCTTATGAGATTGGTGTCACCGATACGGTGGACCCGCTGGGCGGTTCCTATTTTGTAGAAAAACTCACTGATGAGATCGAAGAGAAGGTATGGGAATACTTGCAAAAGATTGAAGACATGGGCGGAGCCGTAAAAGCCATTAACCAGGGATATCAACAAAAAGAAATCCATGCCAGTGCCTACAAGTACCAAAAAGCCATTGAAACGGGAGAAAAAACTGTCATTGGCGTTAACAAATTTCAAGTGGAAGAAACTCCTCCCACCGGGCTCTTGAGAGTAGATCCAAAGGTGCTGGAGGAGCAAAAGCAGCGCCTGCATTCCCTGCGTTCCCGGAGAGACAACCAGCAAGTGCAAAGAGCCCTGAACCAACTCAAACAGGCGGCAGGATCCAACGAAAACGTGATGCCTTTTATCCTGGAAGCAGTCAAGAGCTATGCCACTATTGGGGAAATCACCGGTGTTTTGAAAGAAGTGTTTGGTGAATACCAGCAGACGGTTAGCATGTAAGGAGAGTGTGTCCGTATGCAGAAACCCATTCGTGTTTTGATTGCGAAAGTCGGCCTGGACGGGCATGATCGAGGTGCCAAAGTGGTGGCCCAAGCGCTGAAAGATGCGGGCATGGAAGTGATTTATACGGGCTTGAGGAATACCCCGGAGCAAGTGGTGGAAACTGCATTACAGGAAGATGTGCAGGTGATCGGAATCAGTTCTTTGTCCGGCGCTCATCTTTACTTGATCCCCCCCATCAGTCAAATGCTGAAAGAAAAAAACGCGGAAGACATTTTATTGATTTGCGGGGGAATCATTCCGGAGGAAGACCATGCTCAATTAAAAAAAGCCGGGGTAGCAGCCATTTTTGGCCCCGGGACCTCGACACAAGATATTGTGAACTTTATTCAGCATCATGTATAATGATGTATTATGACCAAGTATTAGGACCAAGGAGGTGACACATATGTCCAAAATTGAACATATCGGGATTGCAGTCAAAAACCTGCACGAGGCCCTCTCCTTTTACCAAAATACTCTTGGACTGCAGGTTAAAGCAATAGAGGAAGTGCCGGAACAAAAAGTTAAGGCTGCCATTATACCGGTAGGTGAAAGCAAGATTGAGCTTCTGGAAGCTACTTCCTCCGACAGTCCTATCGCTAAGTTTATCGCTAATCGCGGGGAAGGCATTCATCATGTTGCACTGCGAGTAACGGGACTGGAACAGCTACTGGACCAGTTATCTGCCGCAGGAGTGAAACTGATTGACGAGAAACCGAGAATCGGAGCCGGTGGGAACAAGATCGCTTTTATCCACCCTAAGTCTACCAACGGCGTTTTATTAGAACTATGTGAACCTGAACAGGGGTGTGAGTAATTATCATGGACAATGCAAAACTCGTTGAACTGCAGAACAAGTTAGCACAGATTGAAGCAGGCGGCGGTGCGGAACGGGTGAAAAAGCAGCATGCCGCCGGCAAGAAGACGGCTAGAGAGAGAATCGCTTTATTGCTGGACCCTAATAGCTTTGTTGAAATAGGCCAGTTCGTGCGCCACCGGGCCACTGAATTCGGGATGACTTCAGTTGAAGCGCCTGCTGAGGGGGTCATTACCGGCTGGGGCACCATCAATGGGCGCCAGGTCTATGTATACGCTCAGGATTTCACCGTAATTGGCGGCACCTTGGGTGAAATGCACGCCGCCAAAATCTGCCGGGTCATGGATTTGGCAGTTAGAACCGGTTGTCCTGTCATCGGCATTAATGATTCCGGGGGAGCTCGCATTCAGGAAGGAGTCGACGCCCTTAACGGGTATGGAGAGATTTTCAAACGCAACACATTAGCCTCCGGTGTTATTCCTCAAATTTCCGTCATCCTCGGACCTTGTGCCGGCGGTGCGGTTTACTCCCCGGCTTTAACCGATTATATTTTCATGGTGGATAAGATCAGCCAGATGTTTATTACCGGCCCCCAGGTCATTAGATCGGTAACCGGGGAAGAAGTCAGTGCCGAAACTTTAGGAGGAGCTGAAACCCACAACACTAAAAGCGGTGTGGCTCATTTCATGGCTAACAGCGAAGAAGAATGCTTCCAGCAAATCAGGGAGTTATTGTCCTATTTGCCTTCCAATAACTTGCAGGATCCGCCCCGGGTAGAGTGTTCAGATCCCATCGGCCGGCAGGAACAGGAGCTTCGTTCAATCATCCCGGCGGAGCCCAACCGGCCTTACGATGTAAGAGATATATTGCGATTAGTGCTGGATGACGGGCATTTCATGGAAATACAAGCCAAGTATGCCCAAAACATCGTCATTGGTTACGGCAGGCTGAACGGGCAAACAGTAGGGATTATCGCCAACCAGCCGAAGTACCTGGCCGGGTGCCTGGACATCAACGCCTCTGATAAAGCCGCTCGCTTTGTGAGGTTCTGTGATGCTTTTAACATTCCATTGTTAACCCTGGTGGACACCCCGGGATACCTCCCCGGTACAGATCAGGAATTTGGCGGTATTATCAGGCATGGGGCTAAACTGTTATATGCCTACTCAGAGGCTAACGTGCCCAAAATAACACTCATCCTCCGCAAAGCCTACGGCGGCGCCTATTTGGCTATGTGCGCCAGGTCCTTGGGAGCCGACCAGGTAATTGCCTGGCCGTCTGCAGAAATTGCCGTTATGGGCCCTGAAGGAGCCGCTAACATTATCTTCCGCAAAGAAATCGCCGAAGCTGAAGATCCTGTAGCCATGCGGGAAAGCAAGATCCAAGAATACAGGGAGCGTTTTGCCAACCCATATGTGGCAGCCAGCCGGGGATTCGTGGACACAGTCATCGATCCGGCAGAAACTCGCCCGTTCTTGATTCAAATACTAGCTTCCTTGATGACTAAACAAGAAACCAGACCAGGGAAGAAACACGGCAATTTCCCGGTTTAAGAGGGGGATGAAACGAATTGGCAGAAAAAATCACCCTGGGATTAAGTTTGACCGTGATGGGGATGTCTATCGTCTTCTTCATCTTGTGCTTGCTCATGGTAATGATGCATGTGGAAGCTTTAGTGGTCAACCGCTCCACAGCAAGCAAAAAGCCAGTTGAACTGCCGGCCGGCAAACCCACGGAACTAAGGCCCGAAGCGGAGGCTCCGCCGCAGGCACCGGTTTCCACTTTGTCACCCCAAGTAGTGGCAGCCATCATGGGGGCCATCGCCCTCTGTACCGGTCAGCCCGTACATAGATTTCGCTTGATCAGTGTCCGGCAGGCAAAAGATCTGGAGGCCTCTGCTGCTTGGACCTTAAACAACCGGATGGATGTCATCAACCGCCGTAACAGTTATTATGCTAAAGGAGGAACAAAGTAGCATGTTAAGAAAGTTTAAAGTCACCGTCAACAATGAAATATACGAAGTCTTGGTTGAAGAAATTTCAGACACTAGTCTTGAAACCGTATCTCCCACACCGCAGGTGAAAAGGGAGATACCTTCTACACCGTCTACACCACCCCCTGCCAGCGCTCCCTCTAAACCTACCGCTACCCCGGCACAAGCTAAAGGGGAAGGGCAGGGCGTTACAGCACCATTGCCGGGAACTATCCTGGATATCAAAGTCAAAGCCGGGGATCAGGTTGCCGCCGGTCAAACGGTGGTCATCCTGGAAGCAATGAAAATGGAAAATGAAATCGCCGCTCCTATCGCAGGAACCGTTACCAGTATTCTGGTAAGCAAAGGACAAAACGTCAATACCAATGACATTCTGCTGACCATTAAATAGGGGGGGCATCGCACTTTGTGGAGTGATTACCTAAGCCTGTTTTATGAATCCGGTTTCGCACTGCTGACATGGAAACACGCCCTGATGATCGCTATTGCTTGTTTTCTAATCTACCTGGCCATTGTCAAACAATATGAGCCTTTACTCCTTTTGCCTATTGCTTTCGGTATGCTGCTGGCCAACCTTCCCGGCAGCGGCCTGATGGAGGAAGGAGGGCTCATCTACTGGTTCTACCAAGGTGTAAAACTCGGCATTTATCCGCCTTTAATCTTTTTAGGTATCGGAGCCATGACGGATTTTGGGCCCCTCTTGGCCAATCCTAAGACCATTTTGCTGGGAGCTGCCGCCCAATTGGGCATCTTTTTGACCTTCTTGGGCGCACTGATATTGGGGTTTACTCCCCAAGAAGCCGGAGCCATCGGCATCATTGGCGGCGCCGACGGTCCGACAGCTATTCTAACCACATCCATTTTGGCTCCCCATTTGCTGCCGGCAGTAGCTGTCGCTGCTTATTCTTATATGGCTTTGGTACCCATCATCCAACCTCCCATTATGAAGTTGTTGACGACCCCGGAAGAGCGGGCCGTGGTGATGGACCAGCTCAGAGAAGTGTCACGTACCGAGAAAATCCTTTTTCCCATTATTGTCACCATCGTGACGATACTAATGCTGCCAGAGGCAGCGCCTTTGATTGGCATGCTGATGCTGGGTAACCTGTTGAGAGAATCCGGTGTTGTGGAAAGGCTATCCAAGACGGCTTCTAACGAGTTAATTAACATCGTGACCATTTTGCTGGCCCTTTCCGTGGGAGCGACAGCTAAGGCCGAGACCTTCTTGCAATTTGGCACCATAAAAATCATTGTTCTCGGTCTCATTGCTTTTTCCTTTGGCACGGCCGGGGGAGTCATTTTTGGAAAGATCATGTATCGCCTCACCGGTGGCAAAGTCAACCCTCTCATCGGGGCCGCGGGGGTGTCCGCCGTACCGATGGCTGCCAGGGTAGCCCAAAAAGTAGGCAGGGAAGCCAATCCTACCAATTTCTTGCTCATGCATGCCATGGGACCTAACGTAGCCGGGGTGATTGGTTCAGCCGTTGCCGCGGGAATCTTAATTGCCGTGTTAGGTTAAAAGGAGGGTACCGGAAATGAGGGAGATCAGTTACAGTGAAGTAGTGGAGGCTGTGGCCCAGCTCTGCAAGAAAGCTAATTACCACTTGGGCGAAGATGTGCTTCAATCCCTAAAACAAGCCTTGGAGCAGGAGATCTCAGAAACAGGGAAACAAGTATTGGAACAAATCGTGGCCAATGCTGCCATTGCCGGCAACAATGAGGTTCCTATGTGCCAAGACACGGGAGTGGCTGTGGTTTTTCTGGAGGTGGGACAAGACGTCCATGTTACCGGGGGAGATTTGAATGAAGCCGTCAACGAGGGAGTAGCTAAGGGCTATGTGGAAGGTTACCTGAGAAAGTCTATGGTAAGTGATCCTTTTGGCAAAAGGATCAATACCAAGAACAACACCCCGGCCATCATCCACACTAAAATTGTACCGGGTGATAAACTCACCATCACCGTAGCACCTAAGGGGGGAGGCAGCGAAAACATGAGTTCTATCAAAATGCTGCCCCCGTCGGCAGGGCGCCAGGGAATCATTGATTTTGTCGTAGAAACTGTAAAAAATGCCGGGCCTAATCCATGTCCCCCCATCGTAGTTGGGGTGGGTATTGGCGGAAATTTTGAAAAGGCCGCGCTACTCGCCAAAGAGGCTTTATTAAGACCTCTCGGCAGTCCCCACCCTGATGCAGAGGTAGCCCAGCTGGAAACGGAATTACTTGACAGAATCAATCGGCTGGGCATCGGTCCGCAGGGATTCGGCGGTCGCATCACGGCACTGGCGGTTCATGTTAATACGTTCCCTTGCCATATAGCCAGTTTGCCGGTGGCAGTCAACATCAATTGCCATGCAGCTCGCCATAAGAGTATTACCATTTAGGGGGTTGAACCATGGGGATTAAATACATTCAAGCACCCTTGACGGACGAGGTCGTAGAAGAATTGAGGATTGGGGACCAGGTTTATATCTCCGGTACCGTTTACACCGCTCGCGATGCGGCCCATAAGCGTTTGGTCGAATTACTGGATCGGGGAGAAGAGCCGCCTTTCGACATCAAAGGGCAGATCATCTTTTACGTGGGACCGAGTCCGGCTAAACCCGGAGCGGTCATCGGCTCCGCCGGACCTACTACCAGCTATCGCATGGATGCCTACACACCCCCGCTTTTGGCACTAGGTTTAAAAGGCATGATCGGCAAAGGTTCACGCTCACAAGAGGTGAGAGATGCCATGGTGACCCACAAAGCAGTGTACTTCGCCGCTGTGGGAGGGGCAGCAGCTTTGACAGCCGAGCGGATCAAGAAAGCCGAGGTGATTGCTTACCCCGATTTAGGTCCTGAAGCAATCCACAAACTGGAAGTCGAAAACATGCCGGTCATCGTTGTTAACGATTGCTACGGCGGTGATTTGTATATCGAAGGCATGAAAAGGTACAGCCGGTTATAAATATGGCAAGAAGTGTCACCGGACTACTATGGCTGGGGTTTAGTAGGCGGTGACACTTTTTTATTGCCTCAAGGCACATATTGTCATGCAGCGGAGCATATCTTCTTACCAGTAACCAATGTTCCAACAGGGGACATGCAGATGATACAAACAGGTATCTTATTAGTTTTAACTCTGATCTGGGCCCGGATTCAACCTGAAGTCTCTTACGGCATCAGCCAGGGCTACGGGACAGGCGAATTAGAAAAACTGAAATCTTCTTCTTTACGTCAAATTGTATTTTACTTCGGCTTTGAAAACGGTCTCTTAATCATCCTTCTATATGTACTGAAAGGGCTTGTATTTATCATTGCATTGGAGAGATACATGCAAGCCGAGCTTTGGCAACAATGGCTGTGTTTAGGGCTCTTAATAGCTCTGCACGGCACCCCAACAGGATCCAACAGTTCCGCTTTCTGGAAACGCTGGTCCACTTACATGGGAGGAATCATGCCCCTCTACCCGGAACTGGCCCAGTTGTCACTGGCCACGCTAGTGGCCTTATCATTACTGTCACGACAAAAGAAGCATATTGTATGGTCCAACACCGTGGCAGCTTTCGGCCTGGTATGGTTAGACCACTTACCATATCCCATCATGGGTTTCATGCTTGCCACTTGCTGGCTCACCAGTGCCGGGTTAAGCCCGAAACGGCTCACGCCGCTAGTAAATACTGCCATCAAGGCGATGTTATCACCAAAGCATTCTTTTGATTAATATAATACATCAAACACAATCCTATTCAGGCCAAAGGGGTGGATAGTCTTGCGAGTCTATTTTGTACCGTTGCCGGGTTTCCTGAAAAAGTTTTTTAAGAAGATTTTGAAGCAAACATAAAAGGAGAGTAGCGACTGCCACTCTCCATATTATTTGCCTAGCAAAGCTCCTAAGAAACCGCCCATCAATCCCGCCCCTACATAAGTGAGGGCCTTTTTGCCAATGGAAACCATCTCAAGGGCGACTCCGCTCAAAAGGGATAATATGACTACAGCCAGAAAACAGGCAACACCTACCCCTAAACCTTGAAAGAGATATCTTGCTTCCGCGGCTTTGGCAGCAAGTATCCCCCCGCCAACCACGCCCAAGAACACGGTAACGGAAATGAACGTGTCCAAGTGCCGGTCTGAAAGCCCAGTAAAATGAAACAAATTCACCAACAAGAACACCGCTATGGATTGCAGCAAAATAGCAAACAACACGCCCTTCAAGATGGGAGCCCGGGATAAGAATGCTAAGAGTCTACTCTCCACCGTCATCACCTCCGTTGGCTTCACTTAGTTTATATGCCAATCCCCACCTTAACATGCCTTCGCCGATTACACTACGAAAGGTTTTTTACTTGCTTTGTCGAATATGTGTGATTATGGAATTGCCGGATGTCCTTGCACCCTAAATTGAGTTTGAACGCACTATGCCGGGAATGAGGAACTTCAACCGGTAATTCTTTTGTCCACGTAGTTGCAGTCATCTATCCGGCGGTCAAAAGATTTATTCAAGAAGGCCGGCAAATACTAAATATAAAAACCTCACCTCCCGATGTTGCCATTCCGGCCCGGAAGCATTATTATGAAACAAGTACGGCTACATTTACAGAAATGATTGTTCATAATTGCTGCGGCAGCTTTTACGGCACAGCCAGGGCGGCGGCAGTGCACCATGAAATCCGGGAAACCGAGGGTTTAAATCAATTTAGCAGAGGAGGAAATGGCATTGGAAGATAAAGGCCAGGGAAAACTACAGTTAATTGCCGTGAAAACGGTGAATGCCTACGACGAGTTATATATCATCGTTGACTTTCTCAACAAAACACTGAAACAATACGGGTTGATGTTTGGCCTAACTAAGGACACGGAGAACCAAAAAATGACCATCTCCGTTTACGAGGTTTAATTATGATCATGCAAAACTAAAGGTTTAGGTAGGTGCATAAATGCTTATTCTGCTGACTAACGATGACGGTATTCTGGCTCCCGGCATTCATGCACTACGGCAGGCTTTTGAACCGCTGGCGGAAGTAATCCTTGTTGCCCCCGACCGGGAGCGCAGTGCTACCGGACACGGGATTACCATGCATAAACCTTTGCGGGTAGAAGACCACACTTTTGGCCGGTCCCAAGGATACGCGGTGTCGGGAACACCGGCTGATTGTGTGAAGCTGGCCTTAGAGCAGTTGTTGCCTGAAGAGCCTGACCTGGTAATCTCTGGCATTAACCGGGGAGCTAATCTAGGTACTGACGTCCTGTATTCCGGCACCGTGTCCGGGGCTTTGGAAGCCATTATTAATGGGATACCGGCCATGGCCGTATCGTTGGATATTCGCAACAAAGGCAACTATCACGTGGCCGCTGAGTTTGCTACGAAAATGGCTTCGTTCTTTGCCCAGCACCCAATGCCCACCAATACCCTCATCAACATCAATGTGCCTGATCTGGACAAAGCCGACATCAAAGGGATTAAGGTGGCAAAGCTGGGATTACGAAGATATATAGACTGTGTCGAAGAGAGAAAAGATCCCCGGGGGAAGAGCTATTACTGGCTGTCAGGTAAGCTACAGGATGAATTGGAGCCCGAAACCGATGTCTGGGCGGTGAGCCAGGGCTATATCGCCTTAACCCCTGTACATTACGATCTCACCAACTACCATGCCCTGCCCGGCCTGCAAGAGCTGGCCGACCTTGCATGGTAAGTTACTTGAAGCGAAAGTCCTGCCACCGCACTACTCTCAGGGCGAAGAGGGTTACCAGGTACAAGCCGCCTGAGGTGAAAACAAGCATCAACAAGTTGAAGGTGTTTTCCAGCAGGACAATGGACAAGGCCATAAGTGAGACAGCTGCCAGGGCTTGACCAAGCCAGTCTCGCCACTCTAAGTTGACAGGGATATTTCTCATAATGATTGCTATATTGAGAAAACAAGCCAGGGCCGCTCCGGCCACCACCCCCAATGCAGCACCGGTGATGCCAAGGCTGGGAAGTCCTGTTAAGAAGTACGTAACACCTAACCCAATTCCGTTGCCAAGCAGGGAATTCAGCAACATTCTCCTCATCTGTCCCATACCGTAGAGCATTCCGGCCGTGGTCTGCTGCAAGTACAGAAAAACGCAGCCCGGAGCCAGCCATCTGAGGGGAACGGCTGCTTCCCTGTTGTTGAAGAATGCTTGGGTCAATGGTTCTGCCAGCAATAAAAACAAGACGGTAAAAGGCAAAGCGGTTAAGACAGTAATCTTAAAGGCTTGATTAACCCTTAGAGACAGGGCGCCGTAGTGCTTTTGCGCCAGGGCGGAAGCAATGACAGGCAGCAAAACGCTGCTTAGGGAGCCGGTAATCACCGTGGGGAAGTTTACTAATGACATCGCCATACCCGAGAAAGCCCCGTAAATCTGCGTGGCTTGTTGAACCGTGGCTCCTGCCAACTGCAGCCGGTGCGGAATCATAATCGCTTTAGCGCTTAACATGAGGCTTGCCAGTATCCTTGCCAGAGTCACCGGCACGGATAAGGACCATAATTGCTTCAGCACCGAACTAATCTCCGCTATGTCTTTTGGATCGAAAACGGAGACTTTTGGCCGGTTCGCCCAATAAAAGGACACCAGCACTAGCAAGCCGGCCATTTCACCCAGTACCACAGCCAATGCCAAAGCCCCGGCACCAAACTCCAGGCCGTAGGGCAATAGCCAGGAGACCAGGGTCATGCCAATCACCAGCCTGACCATTTGCTCGACCAGCTGCCCCGCAGCCAAAGGTAACATGTGGTTGATGCCTTGAAAATACCCTCGTAGTACGGAACTTAACGAGACAAAAAAGATAGCGGGGATCAGGGCCATAAAGGGCCAGTACACCCTGGGATCACTAAAGGCCCAGGTAACGAACCAGGGAGCTCCGTACGTTAAGACGGAGGGTATAAGCATCCCTGTCAAGGCTAACAACAAAAGAGATATACTCATAATGGTATTCATTCTTTGCTGCTGGCTTTGGGCGCTGTTATCGGCAATGAGCTTGGCCACGGCCACTGGGATCCCAGCCGTAGTTAACACCAAAATCAAAGTTACCACCGGAAAAACCATTTCATACAGACCAATACCCTCAGCCCCAATCAGCCGGACCATATAGATTCTATAACCGAATCCGAGGACACGCGTTAAAACTGAGCCCACCATTAAAATTAGTACGCCGCGGAAAAAACCTTGTTTCATGGTACCAGCCCCCACCTTTCCTATCATATGCCGCCGATGGTTAAATTAGGATAGAGTGGGTAAAGCTGGGTATAAACTTAGGCAAGAACTGAAAAACTAATCCAAGAATTGCTGAAAGAATTACACGGACAATATTTATGGACAAACTTGTAAAGGAAATATTTTTTGTTTAAAAAGGATTTTGCTCTGTTTAGATTTAATAATACATATTAAACCACAACGACTGCTGGATGGTTTGAACCGTCAAGTAAAGGCAAAGGAGGACGCGCATGAAAGTATTCACCACCGACAAAATCAAGAATATCGCCATTGTGGCCCATGGTGGTGCCGGAAAGACATCGCTGACCGAAGCGATGTTGTTCAACGCAGGGGTCACTAACCGCCTTGGGAAAGTAGACGATGGTAACACCGTAACAGACTATTTCCCGGAAGAAATTAAGCGTAAAATTACGATAAACACTGCTGTCGCATCTCTCGTGTGGCAGGATCACAAGTTAAATATTCTTGATACGCCGGGCTACTCAGACTTCATCGGCGACGTCAAGAGCGCTCTACGGGTAGCAGACAGCTTGGTCATGACTGTTTGCGGCGTTTCCGGCGTAGAAGTGCAAACGGAAATTATCTGGGAATTTGCCGAAGAACAAAACATTCCCAAGTTTGTTTTTGTCAATAAAATGGACCGGGAAAACGCCAACTTTTACAGGGTACTGGACCAGCTGAAATCCCAGTTCAGCGGTTTGATCACCCCAATCCAACTGCCCATCGGAGCGGAAAGCAGTTTTAAAGGCGTAGTGGATCTCGTGGACATGAAAGCCATCGTCTTTGACAAGGGCGGCAAAGCCTCTACGGAAGAAATCCCCGCCGATCTCATGGATGAAGCCATGAGTTACCGCGAAAGCTTAATTGAAGCAGCAGCGGAAGGCGATGATGAACTCTTGATGAAATACCTGGAAGGTGAAGAACTGACTGCCGAGGAAATCCATTTTGGCTTGCGGAATGGGGTAAAAGCCAACAAAATTATTCCAGTCCTCTGCGGTTCAGCCCTGCACAACATCGGCATTACACCGTTAATGGACCGGTTGGTGGACCTGGCACCGGCTCCCAATGAGAGCGAAGCCAAAGACCGGAAAGTTGACGCAGACACCTTGTCTGCTTTAACCTTTAAGACTTTAAGTGACCCTTATGTCGGCAAACTGAGCTTTTTCCGAGTGTTTTCCGGTACCATGAAATCTGACAGCGTGGTTTACAACACTGCCAAGAACGCAGATGAGAAAATCGGGCAAATCTATGTCATGCAAGGGAAGAACCAACTGCCCGTACCGGAAGTGCACGCCGGGGACATTGCGGCTCTGACCAAACTCCAAACCACCGGCACCGGCGACACTTTAGCCGAAAAGGGTAACCCCATCGTTTTGACAGGCATCGAATTCCCAACGCCGAACTTATCGGTAGCTATCCAACCTAAGAGCAAGGGTGATGAAGACAAATTGGGGACGGCCATTGCCAGGTTGCTGGATGAAGATCCAACCCTAAAATTCACAAAAAGTGTGGAGACCAACCAGTCCGTATTAACCGGTATGGGCGAAATGCACCTGGACATCATCATTGAAAGGCTGAAGAGCAAGTTCGGCGTAGAAGTAGAGCAGATTCCCTTGAAAATACCCTACCGGGAAACCATTAAAGGCAAAGCCACCAGAGTGGAAGGAAAACACAAGAAGCAAACCGGTGGCCATGGACAGTACGGCCATGTGTTTATCGACATGGAACCCCTGGCCGATAACGAATTCGAGTTTGCCGAGACCGTTTTCGGCGGCGCTGTTCCTAGGAACTACTTCCCGGCCGTGGAAAAGGGTATTAGAGAGGCCATGGCGGAAGGTGTACTAGCCGGATACCCGGTTACTAATATCAAGGTCACATTAACCGACGGTTCATATCACCCGGTTGATTCTTCCGAACTGGCCTTTAAGATTGCGGCAGGCCTGGCCTTCAGGAAAGCGATGGAACAAGCAAAACCGGTGTTATTGGAGCCCATCTTAAACGTTGAAGTGAGAGTACCGGAACAGTTCATGGGCGACATTATGGGTGACCTAAACGTTAAACGGGGGCGCATCCTGGGCATGGAACGGGACGGCAATAAACAGGTCATCAAAGCCCTGGTGCCTTACGCTGAAATGCACCGGTATGCCATCGATCTCAAATCCATGACTCAGGGAAGGGGCAGCTTTACCACCGAATTCTACGGTTACGAAGAGGTACCGGCCAATATTGCTGAGAAAATTATTGAAGCTGCCAAGGCCGCTAAGAACAATTAGATTGCATCAAGAAAACCCTACATCCCAGTAGGGTTTTCTTGTAGCCTTACCTTGACATCCCGGCAAATATTCATTATACTGCAACACAAGAATGCAAAAGGAAGGTTGTCACCAGTGAACCAGCATCACCAGTCACCACCGACCTATCGAAAGCAAACATCCATCATTGAATTTAGCCCCTCAGACCGGCAAGAGGGACCTGGCATATTCTTTGTCGTGTCAGGTCCTTCCGGGGTCGGGAAAAACACCCTGCTGAATTTTGCTTTAAACAAGGTCAAAGGGATTTACTACTTACCTTCGTTAACGACCAGACCCCTTAGACCCATGGAGAGCCAGGGAAACCCGTATTTTTTTGTCAGCGTAGAAGAATTCGAATCCATGATTAACGAGAATATGTTTCTCGAGTGGAAGAGGATCCATAACGGCAACTATTATGGGACCCACTTGCCAACCATACTCTATGCCTTGCACAACGGCTTTGACCTGGCCACCGATATGGATGTCCTGGGCTGCCAGGACGTCAGGCAGCGGTTTCCTGACAATGTGGTGTCTATTTTCATTGCTCCCCCAAGTATAGAAGAGCTGGCACTGCGCCTGAGCAAGAGAGATAAAAACCCGGAAGTCGCCAAAGAAAGGTTGGCCCGGGTTGAAATGGAAATGTCTCACATGCCCCATTACCAATATGTCGTCATTAACGATGAGTTGGAAAGGGCAGGGGAAGAGCTGGCCGGTATCTTCAGGCATCATCGCCTTCACCGGCATGTTTCCTTTCCGAAAAAGGGTTGACAATGTTTTGTTAAGCAGTTATAATGTAAACTGCGTCGAAGGGGAGTAGCTCAATTGGTAGAGCATCGGTCTCCAAAACCGAGAGTTGCGGGTTCAAGTCCTGTCTCCCCTGCCATAAGAAGAGCCGGTAACTGTGATAGTTGCCGGCTCTTTTTATTTTGGCGGCACCTTACCGGAAAAAAAATTACAAAATTCTTTTTAAAAAAGAAGGAAAATCTTATTCGATGCAGAATATAGTGTAATAAAAATATTACAAATTTATTTCTAATGTATTTTCAAATTCTTGTGAAGGTTAGCGCCTTCATAAAACTTAACAAAAGACGACGCATCCGTCAAGTCCAGAGACTATGAGTCCAGAGGCCAGCGGATTTACCTTAGAGCTGGCCTGGGTATTAGGCCAGTTTTTTCATGGGCAAAAATGTGCTGGTCCGAACAAACGCAAGAAAAGGGGGGAGGCTCATTAATCTTGACATGCGGGCTTATGTTTCCCATGCTCCGGGATGTACGTCTGTTCTAGATAACTATATGTTGGAAGGTGTGATTAATGGAAGACCTGCTATGCTGCTGTGAAAAGCTGATTTGTCAAATTGACGGCGATAACATTATCATCAAGTGCCGGTATTGTAAACGGGTAATATTGATTCGCACAAAAGGTATTATCAATCATTTAGGTTGTGAAACGGCCTTACTGTAAGAAGATAGACAAATCAAGTAAGGTTTTGAAGGGGTGTAAAACCGATGTCCTGCCATGGTTTGAGAGTTCAATCAAAACATATCCTGGTGCTTTGTATCTGCGCGTTCATGCTGGTATGCTTGAGTCTTTTTGCTACCGGTGCTTTCGCGGCGTCCGCTAATAATGAACAATGCCTGCAATGCCACGGCAACCCGGATTTCAAAATCGAAAAAGACGGGGTCACCAAATCCCTGTATGTTGACGGCGAGGCTTGGAAAAACTCAGCTCATAGCTTTGCTACCTGCAACTCGTGCCACCCGGGCACGGAGGCTTTTCCCCATAACAAAACAGCAGCCGTCATGCCCGATAGTTGCAGCACCTGTCATCCCAACGAAGTAGCGGAATACAAGAAGAGCGATCACGCGCAGGGATTTGCCAGCTGTGTAGACTGTCACGGTGATATGCACACCGGACAAAGCCAGAAAGACATGCCTGTAGCCAGGAAACTCCAGAATCATGTGGAAACATGCGGCCAATGTCACGAAGGAAGGATCATGGAAAGCTACCAGGAGAGCTTCCATGGAAAAGCCGTATCTCTTGGTGGAACCAATGTACCATCGTGTGTCACGTGCCACGGTGCACACGCCGTGACCGGCCCGGATGATCCTGCTTCCCCTGTAGCCAAGGCCAATATTCCTAATACCTGCGCCACATGCCACCCGGAACCGCAGGCTAACATGGCCGCCGGTACGGAGCATTTCGTCCTCGATAGGGAAGGCCCGGGCAAACCCATGTTCTATACCTTCAAGTTCTTTACCTGGCTGACCATTATCACGATTACTCTGTTGATCATCCATATTGAGTTGGAACTGTTCCGCCGTCTGCGTAACCTGAAAAAATAAAACCGGTGATTGACATTAGGAGGTGGGTTCAATGGCTCATGGAAAACCGGAAAAAACCTTTCAACGTTTTAATATTCACCAAAGAATTCAACATATCATGATGTTTACCAGTTTTATCGCCTTGTCTATTACGGGACTGCCGATCAAATACAATACCACCGAATGGGCGAAAACAATTACGGCCATGTTTGGCGGTTTTGACAACATGTTTCTGGTGCACAAAATCGGCGCGGTAGTAATGCTGGCCAGCTCTGTGTATCATTTGATTTACTTGATTATCTACCCGCTGGTCACCAAGAAACTATCTTTCGCCGCCGTGCCCAGTCCCAAAGACGTGAAAGATTTGTTCCAGAACATACGGTATTTCTTAGGACTAACCAAAGAACCGCCGAAGTTTGACCGGTACTCCTATAAAGAAAAGTTCGACTATTGGGCTGTGTTTTGGGGTATGGTCATTATGGGTGGCTCCGGTCTGATGCTGTGGTTCCCGCACATTGCCACGAGATATTTTCCCAGGTGGGTTATCGATTGCGCCCAGTATGCCCACAGCGATGAAGCCATGCTGGCCATTCTGGCTATCTTCATTTGGCACTTTTACAATGTTCACTTCAGCCCGACATTTTTCCCCGGCAGCTTGGTGTGGTTTCATGGCAAACTGACCAGGAAACTGATGAAACATGAGCACCCCCTGGAATTAGAGCGATTGGAGAACCAGCTACCGAACCACAACCAACCGCCTGCCAATAAGACCCATCATGTTTAGGGGGGATAGCATGAGCAGCAAGTTCGAAAAAAGCAAAGGCCTGATGGTGGTAGAGATGATCATTTATGCAGCAGTACTGGTCTGGTTCTTAAAATCATTTCTCCCACTGGGGCTGATGTAAACGGGCAAAGCGGGGCATATTCACGGTGAGTATGCCCCGTTTGATCCAAGCTATAATAAATTGGTCAGATTCGCAATTTTTTTGCTATTTTTTTTAAATATTTTTTTTACTTTAGCAGGAAATGCCTAAATGAGGTCGAATATATATAACCAAAACATAGAGGCGCTATAGGACAAAGTGAAAGTTCGAACATATGTAATCTTTTAAACCGCCAGCGATATTCACAAAATAAATAAACAAGGCAAACAAGACCGAGTCAAAAGGCTGAGTCATCCAATAATCTAGATTTTCACTTGGAGCCAGTCTTTTGCGACTGGCTTTTTTGCTACAGCTGGTGAGAAGGCTAGGGGAACAGTAACCCCGCTTTCTCCAAATCAAGTATGGAGCGCCGAAGAAGCCTTTGACAACCACTGAAACGTCTCTAAACAAAGGAGGGGTGGGGGCATGAAAGACTTCCGATGCCAATGTAAAAAGATCGTTTTTCAAATTGAAGGGGATACGATCATAATCAAATGTCGCCACTGTAAGCGGTATATACACATTCGCACGAAAGGATTAATCGACGTTCAGTACAAACTTGACCCGGAAACGACACAGGTTAACCTCAGCACAATCAAAAATTAATGGGCAAAACCGGTTGGTAACTAAGTCGTTAGACTTTAAGTCAGGAGACTAGTTTACTAAGTGAGTTTAGTAGACTAGTCTTTTGTGTTATTTGCCAGCAACGATATGGAAAGCCGCGAAGCTACAAGCTCTAAAGGCTAGCGCATCCCAGTTTACTTGGGTTTGGCTAGCCTCTTGTTTTTCAAACCAGGCTGAGGGGGGAGGGCAATGGAGAATTTCCGGTGTCAGTGCAAGAAAATTGTGTGCCAAATTGAAGGAAACACAGTCATCATTAAATGCCGCCACTGTAAACGGTTTATACATATCAAGACTAAAGGCATTATTGACATCCAATACAGACTAACCGCCGGCACTGATGAAGAGAATGTGGCCGTCGTTAAGTTGTAGGCCAGCGGCCTGTTCAAGTATCAAACAGAAAGAGGTGAGCTCTTATGTTGAGACTGGCGATCGGGAATACTGTAGCGTACTTGCTCACGGCGTGGTTCATCGTTTCATTTGCATTGATCACTTTTTCAGGCGTAGCATTTCTCGGCACCCTCCTGTACCACCTGTGCTTCTAGCAATTATTGCGGTCCTCCAAGCCCAAGGCTTCAAGCCTCGAGCTCCCATATTTTTTTTCACCTAAACATTACATTTTTATTGCCATTTGTTTGCAAATTATTTCCGGCTACTAACGGTTTCATAATGATGTTTCCAATTGCAAGCGCGAAAGGAGTGACGGAGATGTGGAAACAGAAACTGGGTGATTCTATCGCCGCTGCTATTACCGCTATGTTTGTGCTAGTGGCGGTGACAATCGTAGCTGCCTCTGTTTTCTGCAGTGTGTTCCTTTTCGCCCAAGCTGCCTGGGCTGCCGGTCCAGGCCAGGGCAATGATTATTGCTTCAGCTGCCATGGCAATGAAGGAATGAAGATCAATTACGATGGTAAAGAAATCCTGTTGACCGTCGACAAAGAAGCCTATGAGAATTCGGTCCACGGTAGTTTCAACTGTACCTCATGCCATGCAGGCACGGAGACCTTTCCACACCAAACCGAATACAACGCCAGCTTCGGCCGGCAAATGATGGAGAATTGTAAATCATGCCATACGGAAATCTACCAGCAGTTTAAGAACAGCACCCATGGACAATACAGCAGCCTTGTTTCCTGTGAGAGCTGCCACGGCAAACCCCATAACATACTGCCGGCTGAAAACAGGGAATCCCAGCACAACCGTTTCAACATTATTGACAGCTGTGGTACCTGTCACAGCGGCGTAGTAATGGAGAGCTACCAGCGCAGTTTCCACGGCATTGCCTTCAGCTATGAGTACGAGAACGCACCTAACTGCGTTGACTGTCATACTGCCCACAGTATTCTGCCCAGTGATAATCCGAACTCTACCATATCGGCTGCCAACATAGGCAGTACCTGTGAGCCCTGCCATAAAGGTATGATCAATGCAGGTGCTAACCTGCTCAACGGCAAGACCCATGTGGTACCGGAGGATAAGGAGAATGCTTTCCCGTTATGGATTACTTGGAAGATATTCTTAGGGCTCATCCTGTTCGATGTGGTCATGAATGGGACCATCCCTACCTTTGAGCTGATTAGGCATTTGAGAAATCTGAAAAAGAAACAAGCAGCCACCAGCGCCGGGGCGAAGAAGAGCATTTAAAGGAGGGAGTACCATGTCTAAAGCTGCTGACAAGGTAATTCAGATTGTCCGCTTTAGCTTGCAGCAGAGGATCCAGCATGGATTGCTGGCCGTCAGCGTCCTGATGTTGATTTTTACCGGGTTTCCCATTAAGTACAGCGCGGAACCTTGGGCTGGTTATGCCATTAAACTGTTTGGCGGATTTGGCAACCTGTTTCTCTTTCACCAGGTCTTCGCGGTCCTGATGGTATTGACTGCAGCTTACCACGTGGTCTGGTTGATTTGGACTTTCATCAAAAAGGGCCCGTCTTGGGAAATGATCCCTACCATTAAGGATTTTAAGGATGCCATTCACCACGCCAAGTACCTGCTGGGTATGACTGACACCCCACCCCAGTACGGTCGTTACAGCTATTTGGAGAAATTCGAGTATTTTGCCGTTATTTGGGGCGTCATTGTAATGGGCTTCTCCGGTCTGATTTTATGGTTCCCCGGTATGTTCTATTGGATGCCGCGCTGGGCCTTTGGAGTAGCCCGGGTAGTACACAGCAACGAAGCCTTCATCTGCATGCTGGCTTTGTTCGTAGGCCATTTCTTCCATGTGCATTTTCATCCCAGGGTTTTCCCCAGCAGTTTAGTTTGGTTGAACGGTAAAATGTCCCTGCACCACCTCAAGGAAGAGCATCCTTTAGAGTATGAACAATTGATCAAAGCTCACCCTGAGCTTAAGGACGCAAAAGCAGAAGAACACCATTCCCGGTGGGCAAGGTCAAAGATTTTAATTTATGGCGAATTGGTCTTCTTCCTAGGGCTTTTCGCTTACCTGCTCTACACTTTCGTCCCTCTGTTCTTGCAGGACTTAATTTAGCCTGAACCTGTCATCCAAAACGGAAGTCATCGCCTGTCACGGGCGATGACTTCCGTTTTTTAGGCAGGAAAATGGGGGCAAACCAAGAATTATATATGATTAAACGAAATGTAGAGGTGTTGATTGTCGTTGCAGAGCAGGCTTAACAGGGCCAGACTCATCGTTTTAGCAGTAACAGTAATCGGGTGGCTGATCCTTTCTGCACTTTCAGGGCTTATTACCGAGGCTATTTGGTTTAACCACCTGGGTTTCGGCAGTGTATTTTGGAAAGTCTTAAATACCAAGCTGGTCATTTATGCCGCCATCTTTACGTTAACCTTTATACTCTTTTTTCTGAACCTAAAGCTGGCTTTAAAGCATCAAAGGGATTATGATATCATTGACAGCGCCCTGCCGCCTGTCCTGAGACTGTACAGGCAGCTCATTCTCTCCAGGCTGCCGTACAGGGCGTTGAATATATTTTTTTTGTGCATCGGCTTAGCCGTGGCCGGCTACACTGCTTACCGGCTGGACACCGGCTGGGCTGTTTGGCTCCAGCTGGTCAATCGTGTGCCCTTTGGTATTGCCGACCCCATTTTTGGTATGGATGTTAGTTTTTTTGTTTTCGTTTTACCTATCTTTGAAACGATCCGGGATATATTATCTCCATTGCTGGTTTGGCTCCTGCCGGTAACTTTCACGGCGTACCTGTTGTTCAACCCGTCCCAGTTAATAGGGTGGCGCAGGACAAAACTGACTTTCGGCCAGCGGCACTTGTTGATCCTGGCCGGGCTGTTGTTTTTTTTGCTGGCTTTTCACATCCTGCTGAAGGCCTTCCGGCTCCCCCTGCACCAAAACTCTTTATTCTTGGGTGCCGGTTACACGGACGTATACGTACTGCTGCCGGGCTACGGTTTATCGACGTTATGTCTAGTGACGCTGGGGATGCTATGTCTCGGGAGCCTGCATACATGGAGATTCAAGTTGACACTGGTGACAGGCCTGGTTAGTTTACTAATTGCCGGTATATCTACCGTGGCGCTGCCGCCGGTGGTGCAGCGGTTGATCGTTGAGCCAAACCAATTCGCCAAGGAAAAGGCTTTCCTAGAACATCACATTAACATGACCCGCTATGCCTATGATTTGGAAAAGGTGGAGGAACGCCAGTTTCCCGCCGGTACCGGCCAGCTGGATTTGGACAAATTCAAAGCCACCATTGACAATATCAGGTTGTGGGATTGGCGGCCGCTGCAATTGAGTTATAATCAACTGCAGGCATTAAGTTACTATTATAGTTTTCACGGCATTGACGTGGATCGCTACCTTATCGACGGGAAGCTGCGACAAGTGATGCTGGCCGCCAGGGAAATTGACTTAAGCAGGTTTGAAGCCCATGTCCAAACTTGGACCAACACCAGGTTAAGATATACACACGGCTACGGCTTAGTGATGAGCCCGGTGGATGAAGCCACTGCCACCGGGTTACCGCTGTTTCTCATTAAGGACATTCCCCCCACCACAGTGACGGGGCTGTCCCTTGAGAGACCGGAGATTTATTTCGGCGAACTTACCGGTGATTATGTCATTACAAATACTAATATTAAGGAATTCGACTATCCCCAGGGAGAGGATAATGCGGAAACCATTTACCAGGGTACGGGCGGCATACTTTTGGATAATTACCTGAAAAGATTGCTGTTTGCGGCCCGCTTCAAAGACTACCGCCTTTTAATCAGTAACGAATTGCACAGGGGGAGCCAGCTTCTGATGCATCGTCAAATAGTGGACCGGGTGCAGCGGATCGCTCCTTTCCTGCGGCTGGATGAGGACCCGTACCTGGTGCTTGAAGACGGCAGACTCTACTGGCTGCTGGATGCTTACACCACCAGCCGGTATTACCCGTATGCGGCCATGACGCCGGGTTGGGGAAACTATGTGCGAAATCCGGTTAAAGTAGTAGTAGACGCGTATCATGGAGATGTGGATTTTTATGTGGTGGACCGGCAAGAACCGATTGCCATGGCCTGGCAGAAGGCTTTTCCGGGGATGTTCAAAAATATTGAAGATATGCCTGCGGGATTGCAAGCACATCTTCGTTATCCGGTGGATTTATTTGAAATACAAGCCAGCATCTACGCCAAGTATCATATGAAGAATCCTTTGGTATTCTATAATGACGAAGATGCGTGGAAAATACCCGAGGAAAAGTTTCAATCAGAAACCGTCACCATGGAACCGTATTATACCATTTTGCAATTGGAAGGACACCAGGAGCCAGAGTTTGTCCTGATGCTTCCCTTCATACCGGCCAAACAAATCGCCAATATGGTGGCTTGGATGGCTGCTCTAAACGATCCGCCCCATTACGGGAAACTCATTGTTTATAAATTCTTTAAGGACCAGCATGTCTATGGGCCAATGCAAATTGAATCCAGGATCGACCAGGATTCGGAAATATCGCAACAGCTGACCTTGTGGGACCAACGAGGCTCCAGGGTAATCCGGGGGAACCTGCTGGTCATCCCCCTCGAGGGCGCCATTCTTTACGTAGAACCTATTTTCCTCCAATCGGAACAAAGCAGCATCCCGGAACTCAGCCGGGTCATCGTGGTGTTTGAAGAACAAGTAGTCATGGCGCGAACCTTAGATGAAGCCTTGGCAGCGATTCTTGGTGACAGACAACAAGAAATAATAGCTAAAGAAGAATGGGAAATAAGACCCTCGGAAGAACCACCAAGCTATCAAGAACTGGCCGCATTGGCCAAAACCGTCTTCGATGAAGCTATAGCAGCGCAGCGACAGGGCAATTGGGCTTTATACGGTGAAAAGCTGGCCCAGTTGGAAGACGTGATCAATCAAATGCTGACCCTGACTTCAACAGTTGAGGAAGGGGATCACCATGGTGAAGAAAATGAAATAGAAGAAGGAAGGGAACAACATGCTGAATTTGACGCCTAATGCTATAACCATATTGGAAAAGCGTTATCTCCGCAAAGAGAACGGCAAAGTCGTGGAAACGCCGGAGGAAATGTTCCGGCGCGTAGCCGGCGCCGTGGCTGAAGCTGAATACGCTTTCAATCCAAGCATGGAACCAGAAAAGGTTAACGAGATCGCTGAGGTTTTTTACAACCTGATGGCCAAATTAGATTTCTTGCCCAACAGCCCTACCTTGATGAATGCCGGCCTGGACTTGGGCCAGCTGGCGGCATGTTTTGTGCTTCCCGTAGGCGACAGCATGGATGAAATATTCACTGCCGTCAAAGACGCGGCCCTCATCCACAAAAGCGGGGGAGGGACCGGTTTTTCCTTTTCCCGTTTAAGGCCTAAGAATGACCCGGTCAGAACCACGGGAGGGGTGGCTTCCGGCCCGGTTTCCTTTATGAAAGTATTTAATGCCGCCACCGAAGCCATTAAGCAGGGCGGAACCCGTCGCGGTGCCAACATGGGCATCCTGCGGGTGGATCATCCTGACATCCGGGAATTCATCACTGCTAAAGCGGATAACAATGAACTGACTAATTTCAACATTTCCGTAGGGCTGACCAAAGAATTTATGGAAGCCGTAGAGAAGAATGAACAGTATCATTTAGTTTTTAACGGCAAGATTTATGATCAAGTGGCCGCAGCTGAGCTGTTTGACTTGATTGTGGAGCACGCTTGGAAAAACGGTGAGCCCGGCATTGTCTTTTTGGACAGGCTTAATGAAGCCAACCCGACCCCTGAACTGGGTGAAATAGAAGCCACCAACCCGTGTGGGGAACAGCCCTTGCTAGGTTACGAAGCCTGCAATCTCGGTTCCATTAACCTGGCCCACATGGTCACCGAAGATAATACCATTGATTGGGATAAATTGGAGTATACGGTCAAGTGGAGTGTCCGGTTCCTTGACAACGTCATTGAAGTAAGCAAGTACCCGATCGATAAAATTGACGCCATGGTAAAGGGAAACAGGAAAATCGGCCTGGGTGTGATGGGCTGGGCTGACCTGTTGTTCCAGTTGATGATCCCGTATAATTCACCGGAAGCCATTGAACTGGCTTCCCAAGTGATGCAGTTTATTCAAGAAAAATCCCATGCCTATTCAAGTCAACTGGCACTGGAGCGGGGCAGCTTCCCGAACATTGACCGGAGTGTCTACCGGGGACAAGCCATGCGCAACGCTACTTGTACCACCATCGCTCCCACCGGGACCATCAGCATGATCGCCGGGACCTCCTCCGGGATTGAACCGGTTTTCTCCCTGGCATATGTGAAACATGTCCTGGATGGTGAACAGTTAGTAGAAATCAACCCGGTCTTTAAGAGACTGCTGGATACCCTGGAACCTGCAAAAAGAAGTGCCGTCATTTCCAAGGTGATCGAAACAGGCAGCCTGCAGGCAGTCCAAGGCATTCCCGAACGGTGGAAAAAAGTATTTATAACAGCACTGGAAATCAGCCCGGAAGACCACATCAGAATGCAGGCCGCTTTCCAGAAGTACTGTGATAATGCCGTTTCCAAAACGGTGAACTTCCCTTACACAGCCACCAAAGAAGATGTGCGGCAGGTTTACCTGTTAGCTTACAAGCTGGGTTGCAAAGGAGTAACGGTATATCGGTCAGGCAGCAGAGCCAATGAAGTGCTGACCATCGGCAAGGGAGAGAAAAAAGCTCCCGCCCAAGATAAGATTTACCCGCGGGCCCGGCCTAAGCAGACGGTGGGGATTACCGATCAGGTCAAAACAGGATGCGGCAAAATGTATATCACCGTCAATTCCGATGACCAGGGCCTGATTGAAACATTCATCACCACCGGTTCTTCCGGTGGATGCAGCGGTTTTACCGAAGGGGTGAGCCGCCTGATTTCCCTGGCCTTGAGGGCAAATATTGCTCCCGAAGCGATCATAGACCAGCTCACTTCGGTCAGCTGCCCTAATTTCATCCGGAGAAAAGCCACGGATGCCAGCATTGTCGGCAAGAGCTGCCCTGATATCATCGGTCGCATCCTGTACCAGCAGCTCAAAGCCAGCAACCAGTATCAAGAAGACATCAAACAATTGTTCCAAGCGTGCCGGGACGAATACTGCGCCACCAGTGAAACAGCTTGTACCGGGAACCTGTCCGAGGACGATTACATTAAATTAGGTCTTTGCCCCGAGTGCAAAGCTCCCCTGAGATTTGCCGAAGGATGCCTCAGCTGCCAATGCGGCTTCAGCAAATGCGGCTAGAAGAGAGTGAGGTGGCCATCGATGCCCTGCATCCATTGGTACGGCCAATCTGTTTTCTACCTGGAAGCGGCGCCGCCGCACCATGACA